>NZ_QULX01000039.1:0-7322 GCF_003481835.1 Roseburia sp. OM02-15 | reverse complement strand
TTTGCAATTCATCTCCCACCTGTAGAGGAAGGAGAATTCTTGCTATAATTTGTTAAATTCTGAAGTTGAACGACTCAAAAAGATTCTCGCAGAACACAACATTTCAATTGATGATGAATAACCTATACTAAACTTGGTGTTGGGTTTACGCTCAACACCATTTTTTATCTACACACTTATTTATTTTCGTTTATAGTTTGTCTTTTTTAAGAAAAAGCCGCCTCTCACGAAGCGGCTCCCAAACTTACTATATTGAGAACTTCCAGAAATTTTACAACTAAATCTCACTTAGATTGCCTTTGATAAAGCTTTTGCCGCTTTTCAAAAGCATTTAGGTATTCATCTTAGTATCCATTCATAAGCTTCGAAACGTGATTTTTCCTTTTACTTCTGGTATATCTACAAGATAATCAAGATACATAATGACCGCTCCTTTGATAGTTGTATTCACAACTAAATATAGCGTATCATAAAACCAGCGATTTTACAATCAAAACCACTGGTTTTTCCTATAGTTTCAAGGATTTTTCATACTTTCCAATTTCCACTTTTTATTGAGTTGCACTTGTTTCTGGAAGTTCACACAATACTATGATTCTTTAAAAGCGGCTTAGATCGAATATCCTTGAGAAAAAAGTGTAAAGTAATATTGACAATATCATAAACCCAGTAAAATCAATACTCCAGGAGCTCAATTTTTAAAATGGAACAGTAATGGAACAAACTTTCCCGACATAAATCCTCTCATACAGTCCAGTCGCAGAACACCTATTTTCTCCAACTTTCTATCACACAGGAATGCTTTTTGCTCTTTTTATCATAGTTAATCCCAACCAGTAAAATTTCTCCTGTATAATCTTCCAATGCCTTGGCATAATGTTTTTCTTTAATCTGCTCGATTGCACCTGTTTCTGATTGATCATATTTTAATTCAACCACCAATGCCGGATAATCGATATGCTTTTTCGGCAAAAATACAATATCAGCGTATCCTTTTCCCAAAGGCATTTCGCGCACCAACATATAATCATTCATAGCATTGTAATATGCTAAAGCAATGACACAACTCAGCGCATTTTCATCATTATAATTTAGAATCGATGTATTGTTCTCATGAACAGTATCTATTCCTTTTGCAACACCCTCAGCATCTTTCTGTAAGGTTGCCCGTAATAACCACTCAGATTGTTTTACTGCTTCAATAACCTGGCTCCAGTTGCTCATCTGCACCGCATCCCCAAACGCAGATTTTACTTCTTCATTTGGAATATATTCTCGCGAACAATTACTCAACTTTCTATCATCAAACAAGCTTTAGGTATTCATCTTAGTACCCATTCATAAATTCATCTAAATCCTCAAGTGCATCTCTCAATTCTGGATTTCGTTCTCTTGATATTAATTGTGACAAGTGCATTAGCTGCCATGGTTCCGGCTCGCATGCAATGTCATATGACATATGAACCATTTCCCATAAAAAATCTGCTTTCTGTGTTTTCGGATGATTCATACAGTATTCCTCGATTATAATTCTAGAGTATTCTTCCATTCCTATTCTTCCTCATCTTTCCCCTGAATGAAATTCAGGATCTCTTCATAACTTTTGCTGCTTGTTTCAATTGCTTTCAATAACTCCTCACTTTGTATCGCTTTCTGCTTTTTGTGAAGCTCTTCCAGCTCTGCTATCAATCGCTCATACTGTACACGGTTTCTGCTGATTGCTTTTTCAGTTTTTACTATCTTTTATGTTAAGTTTTCCTTGCTGATATTTCTCGCCATTTTTATTTCCCTTTCATAATCTCACTAATATAATTCGCCTTATATTTCACTTGTTCTGCACTGATCCCGAATGCACTCAGTATTACTTTCTGTGTCTTTGTTACTGCATGGTCTAATCGATATACTTTATCCAGTTGTCTTGTCATTTCGATCTTTTCCAGTTCCCTGATTGCTGCTGGAACCGTAAGATAATTCGGCTTCTTAACCATTTCTTTTGCTTTCGACTTTAATTCTGTATACAGTTTGCAGCGAATAATCAGTGCTATAAATCCGATAAATATCTTATTCGATGCCGCTCCTTCGGAAGCAACGCTTAAACAACTGTTACCCAGATAAGATTTATCTGCACGGAATACTTTTTCTGATGCATCTCTATTCTTATATAATCCAATAGCCTTTTTCGCATCCATCTTTTCAGAGGAAATGATAGCAAAATAGCCACACAAATCCAATTCATCACGGATTACTTGAAGATTGGGTTCACCATAAACAAAGTGCCCTGTATCTTTATTATAATGTAGGTGAAAATATTTATGGAAAGACGGTCCGAATTCATGTTCCGTATCTTGAAATCTTACCAGATAGCTTTGCATTTCCTGAATACTTTCCTCTAACCTTGCACGTTCTCCCGCAGCTTTTGAAGCACTATAATAGATGTGCACGTATCTCTTTTTTGTATCTGAGGCATACACAAATGTATGTGTTGTTTTTCCGTATACTCCGAATTCTGCAATCTGATTTCCCCAGTCGTTTTCAAATGATCTTTTCTGTTTGCGAATCTGTTCACGGATAAACTCTTTGCAGCCTTTTACCATGATAATGAAGCTATAACCATTATTATCCATAAAACGTAAGTTTTCTTTACTGAAATATCCACGGTCAAGAATAAAACCTATATTTCTGTATCCGTACCCTTTTATCTTTTCGACCATAAACTGTAATTGCGAAACGTCATTGATACTGCCCGGATATTTTTCATATATCAATGGTTCACTATTATTAAGATCATATCCAACTGCATAGTTAAAGATTGGCAGACCGGCATCTATCTTAGCAGCCCCGAATTCGACCATACTGATATTTCCTGCTTCACAATTCTTATTTGTAGAATCATAGGAAATGTAAATCTTTTCCCTCTTGTTTCTTTCCTCGTTCCAACAATCCAGGAATTGCTGTCTTTGGTTTTCTTTCATGGAACGAAAAAAATCTGAGATTGTTGAATCACTGTAAATTTTCATATCCGGTGTAAAAAGCGGATGATTATATGCGTAGTCTGGATAATACTGAGCTGCGTTCCCCTCCGTGATAATCGAATATGTAGCAAAATCTAAAATCATTCCTGCGGTTTTCAAGCCAAAAGTTTCTTCAAGCATCTTATCCAGTTCCATATCCTTCACCACCTTATTGATAGCCATATATGTTCCTGCTCTCAGACAGCTACTTCTTTCATTCCCAACTCTTTCTTCTGGTGATTCTACTTCTGGAAAATATTTCTTGAAATTTTCATTTGGTCTCATTTTTGACTCATCTTCTGGTAAAACCTTTCCTATTGTAACTCTTTTTACGATTGTATATTTTTTGCTTGGATCATAAGTTCGATCACACTCATAATAAACATAACGTGCACTTCCTTTGCTTCGAAACGTGATTTTTCCTTTTACTTCTGGTATATCTACAAGATAATCAAGATACATAACCGCCCCTTTGATAGTTGTATTTACGACTAAATATAGTGTATCATAAAACCAGCGATTTTACAATCAAAACCGCTGGTTTTTCCTATAGTTTCAAGGATTTTTCATACTTTCCAATTTCCACTTTTTATTGAGTTGCACTTGTTTCTGGAAGTTCACAAAAAAAAGACCGCCTCTCACGAAGCAGTCTCACAAACTCTTTCTTTACACCGGTTCCCCAAAGGTATCCGGATGATCTGGATCAAAGATCTCATTACAGGTCATTACTGTAACCAGATTCTCTGTCTCAGACAGATTAATAATATTATGTGTCCAGCCCGGTATCATATGAATCGCTTCGATCTTGTCTCCGCTCACTTCAAACTCTACTTTCTCACCGGTATTGATATTGCGTTCCTGAATCAGTCCATGACCTGCCACGACAATAAAAAGCTCCCACTTGGAATTATGCCAGTGCTGCCCTTTTGTAATACCCGGTCTGCTGATATTGACAGACACCTGTCCGCAATCCTGTGTATGAACCAGTTCTGTAAAGCTTCCACGATCATCCACATTCATCTTTAACGCATATTTAAACTTCTCCGTCGGCAGATACATCAGATACAGACTATATAGTTTCTTTGCAAAAGAACCATCTGGCATCTTCGGCATCATAAGCGTACTCGGCTGTTCCTTGAACTCCTGTAACAGATCCACAATCTCACCAAGCGTCACTTTATGAGTCACCGGAACATAACAATAACGTCCGTTTGCATCTGCAACTGTCTCCACACCATCAAACTCACAATGCTGCTCTCTGCCTTCCAGTAGATCAAACATTCCCTCTACCAGATCATCAATATACAACAATTCCAGCTCTGTGCTGCGATCATTCACCGTAAACTCTTCATCATTGGCTACTGCCCAACAAAACGTAGAAACCGCAGAATTATATTTCGGTCTGGAATGTCCCATCAGATTCGGGAAACGATATACTGCCACATTGACACCATTCTCTTTTCCATACTGGAAAAACAATTCTTCTCCCGCCTGTTTGGAACGACCATATTCCGAATTACCAAAACGTCCTGCCAAAGTTGCCTGAATCGAAGAGGACAACATGATTGGTGCCTTATTTCCATGTTTTTTCAGTGTATCCAATAATTCAGACGCAAAACCAAAGTTTCCTTTCATGAAATCCTCTGGATTTTCCGGACGGTTTACCCCTGCCAGGTTAAATACAAAATCTGCTTTCTGGCAGTACGCATCCAGCTCCTCCGGTGTGGAATCCAGATCATATTCGTAAATTTCATCCACCTTAATCCCCGGTCTGGTACGATTCTTGTTGTCTCTGATATTTTTCAGGTTATTCACAAGGGCAGTTCCAACCATGCCCTTTGCTCCAGTTACTAAAATATTCATAATAAACTCTTTTTCTCCAAATTTATTAAACGTCTTTTCTCCAAACCATCTTGTTTACCACACCAGTATAACTCTGGATGATCTTCACAACTTTGGAACTTACATTTTCCTCAATGTAATCCGGCACCGGAATACCATAATCTCCAGCTTTATTCATCTCAACCGCAGTATCCACAGACTGAAGTAATCCCTTCTCATCAATTCCAGATAAAATAAAGCAAGCCTTATCCAACGCTTCCGGACGCTCCGTAGAAGTTCTAATGCAAACAGCCGGGAACGGATGTCCCACAGAAGTAAAGAAACTACTCTCCTCCGGTAATGTACCAGAATCAGAAACAACCGCAAACGCATTCATCTGCAAACAGTTATAATCATGGAATCCAAGCGGCTCATGCTGGATCACACGCGGATCCAGTTTAAAACCAGTAGACTCGATCCGTTTCTTGCTGCGCGGATGGCAGGAATACAGAATTGGCATATCATACTTCTCAGCCATCTTATTGATTGCATTAAATAAAGAAAGGAAATTCTTCTCTGTATCAATATTTTCCTCACGATGTGCAGAAAGAAGAATATATTTGCCTTTCTCCAAACCTAATTTTTCATGAATATTAGATGCCTCAATCTCTGCCAGATTGTTGTGCAGCACCTCTGCCATCGGAGAACCTGTCACATAAGTTCTCTCTTTTGGCAAACCACAATCAGCCAGATAACGGCGCGCATGTTCAGAGTAAGCCATATTTACATCCGAAATAATATCTACGATACGGCGGTTTGTCTCTTCCGGAAGACACTCATCCTTGCAGCGGTTTCCGGCTTCCATATGAAAAATCGGAATATGCAGTCTCTTTGCACCAATTACGGACAGGCAGGAGTTGGTATCGCCAAGAACCAGCACTGCGTCCGGTTTGATCTCAGCCATCAGTTTATAACTTTGTGCAATGATATTTCCACAGGTCTCACCCAAATCCGTACCAACCGCATTCAGATAAACCTCCGGATCTTCCAGTTTTAAATCCTTAAAAAACACACCGTTCAGATTGTAATCATAATTCTGTCCGGTGTGCGCTAAAATCACATCAAAATATTTTCTTGTCTTATTAATGACTGCTGCCAGACGAATGATCTCCGGTCTGGTTCCAACAATAATCAACAGCTTTAATTTGCCATTTTCTTTCCATTTAATATTGCTATAATCACTCATAGTATGTATCCCTCTTATTTTCCAAAAACAGTTTCTGGTTATTCGTATCTCAAATCACTTATTACTATATGACTAATTTTCCATCTTTGCCAATTCTTCCTGAATATAAGAAAGAGAAGCAATCTTTGCCTTTGTCTCCTCTACATTCAGTAACTTGGTATTATTGGAATTAAACTCCGTCAGTGTATTACGTTTTGCATCGCCATCTTTAAAATATTTATCATAGTTCAAACCACGATTGTCAGCCGGAACACGATAGAAATTGCCCAGGTCAATCGCTTTCGCACACTCTTCATTTGTCAACAGAGTCTCATACATCTTCTCACCATGACGGATTCCAATGACTTTGATATCCTCTTTCTTTCCGCCAAACAACTCGCAAACTGCTTCTGCCTGTGTCTGAATCGTACAAGCCGGAGCTTTCTGAATCAGAAGATCTCCATTCTCACCTTGCTCAAATGCAAACAATACCAGATCAACGGCTTCTTCCAGAGACATAATAAAACGTGTCATGCTTGGCTCTGTCAGTGTAATCGGATTGCCCTGTTTGATCTGATCGATCCAAAGTGGAATAACAGATCCACGACTGCACATTACATTACCATAACGGGTACAGCAAATTTTTGTCTTTCCGGACATTCTGGATTTTGCAACCGCTACTTTCTCTTCAATGGCTTTTGTAATACCCATGGCATTGATCGGATAAGCCGCTTTATCTGTAGAAAGACAGATCACAGACTCTACACATTCCTCAATTGCAGCTGTCAAAACATTTTCTGTACCGATAACATTCGTACGAACTGCTTCCATCGGGAAAAATTCACAGGACGGAACCTGTTTTAACGCTGCTGCATGGAAAATGTAATCTACGCCTTTTATTGCTCCTCTGACAGACTCAAGGCTACGAACATCGCCGATGTAAAATTTGATTTTCTCGGATGCTTCCGGCATTTTTGCCTGAAATTCGTGACGCATGTCATCCTGTTTTTTCTCATCTCTGGAAAAAATGCGGATTTCTCCAATATCGGTAGAAAGAAACCGGTTCAAAACGGCATTACCGAAAGAACCGGTTCCTCCTGTGATTAATAATGTTTTGTCTTTGAATAAACTCATCTTTCTCTCTCCTCTACAAACTGTATTTCATGAATTCATCTATTTTTCGGTATAAAAATAAGAGCCCGAAGGCTCTCAGACTGTAGACAAACTTGGTGTTGGGTGTTATATCCAGCACCATTTTTCTTTTA
>NZ_QULX01000038.1:0-7853 GCF_003481835.1 Roseburia sp. OM02-15 | reverse complement strand
TAAACCGGAATCCCACCGGCTTGACTACACACCCTTAGCTGGGCGCACAACTGGAATTTATTAAGTAGTACCATTAGCATTTTTTATATATGCAATCCAGTCTTCCAAGCTATTTATACTGAAATTATCAAGTGCATTTTTGTAGCAAACAAAAGCACTGGGATGGTTTTTCTCCATCCATTTCAATGCCTTTTTCGGTCCCAAATAAGTATGCTGCTTGATATCACAAAATATCTCCAAACTGTCAATCAACACCCAATGCCACCGAAACATCCCTTCAGCATCGTATCGTTTTACTCGTGCAAGCATCTTGATGCACCAATCGACATTTGCATCTATTTCTGCTTTTGTTTTTTGGGGACGGTTTTGTAGATACGAACGCACCTTCATTTGGAGTGTTTTTCCTCGTTCCTCGTTATCCACAATAATCATTCCATCAAAAATTTGGATGAAATTATTGCAATCAAATTCTCCATCAAAATAAGAAGCAGGATACACGAAAACATCCAACTGAATGTCGTTAACAAAAGATGTGTCATGGAATTGTTCATGGTCATAAGAAATAACCAATGCGTCAAAATCACTGTTCAGATTGTTTGTTCCGTTCGCATATGAGCCATAAAGGATAATGGAAAGAGGGTTATATTTTTGCTTAATATATTCAATAATCTTCTCCAACAAAATCACCTCATTAAATTCCGATTGAGATTTCACCTGTTTTAAGAGATTTAATAACTGTTATATTTTGTTATTAAATTCTCCGCAATTCCTTGAAAACACTGGATTTGTCGCAGGTGAGCTTTCCCTTATTGTTTCCCTTGTGTTATATCGTCCTACCAGTGTTTACGAACACTGATAAGGGAAAATACAAGGGCAAAAAAATTATATAAAACAGTATAACACAAAATAAAAGTGACATGGTGAACTGATTGAAATGCTTCTGATTTTTGTAACAGATGATTTATTGATCGATAAGGAGATAAGATACGATGAGAACAATATTTGCAGAATATAATCCCGGACGAAACAGCATTGATGTTTATACCAGTGCAGGCTATATGCTTCGCATTGACTGTTGGGAAGCAGAAAAGGACTTAAAAACCACACCAGGATCAGACTGTGCATTAAACGCACTCGCCATTGATGAACCTCTTGAATATGCAAGATTATATCTTGATGGAAATTTGCAGATGTGGGTAGATGCGGAAGATTCATTAGAATTATAAAATACAAGTAGCCTGTATTCTTTATTTCACATACAGGCTACTTAATCAAAATTACTATAATTGATGGTAAGCAAGTTTCTTAATATACCTTGTTTGAATAATACTGAGCCATTTGCATATTAATTTCAAATGAAAACTTTTTAGTTTTGATTCAGTATTTAATCAATGTTCCTATATTTTAAATATTCTGTGAACTTTTTAACTGCTGGAGTAATTTTGGTCCGATCTTTCATCGCCAATGCAATTTCTCTGAAATATGGTGTTTGAAATGGTCGGATTGCAATCTGATATGGTATACGTCTCAAAATCATTTCAGGAAGTATACCAAATGCGATTATTATTTATAAGTATTTCTTGAAGGTATTTTTCATCTTCAGGGCAACGTCCATCGCCCAATCGAACTGTTCAGACCACTTATCCTTATTTTAAAAATTTGCCGAATAAGATATAAGGATTCTGTTGGCTTTCTTGTCCAGTCATTAGGCTTTTCTACCACTTCAAATTTAACGGCGATATCCGAACTGCCTATTTGGTATAGTTTGATTTCTACCAAGAAGAGCGCAATATTCTCATCGGTGTGATTATTCAGCCACTCAATTGCAGAGCGATGTTCTTCTCTGGCTCTCTTGACAACCCAAATTACAATATCGGCAGATTTGCCGGAGGCATATGTAATCAATTTACCAAGGTAATCATGGTCTGTATCTTCAAGCTGATTTTCAATAATGGTTTTTCTGTCCGTTCCTGTTTCAGTTGCATAAATGTCTACATTAAAATCTCCAACGCTGGACTCAGTTTCATCAAAGGTTATCTCCAAGCCAACGGCATCCGCCAGCAACGCAAGATTGTCCTCTTCTGCAAGCCAAAGAGTAAAGTTTATTGCCTAAAAAGTTGCTTGATCAAGAGGTGAGTGCTAATTATTTGAGATTTTTTTTGCACACCTTGATTTTGCTTGGTATGCAGCCATTTTTTCTTTCCAACTGCCAAAGATGGGATTTTACTATAACCGGATTTTTTATTTCGCGCACTCCATAATAACCGCTTCACATCTGCCATATCCAAGCTGTGAACTGTTCAGACACAACGTGTAATTGCTGGCCTTTCCCCACTTCTGCCCGGTATAAAAGTTATAATTTGTCATACGCCTTTTATCTGTATCCTCTATCAGCTTTGCTGCTTTCTGGTCACTGACATTATATAACCAGCTGATACGCTGTATGCATCATCCAGAAGCATTCCCTTGGTCTCAAGCAATTACCTGCAGTGTCTCTCCCGCTCCCTTTTTTAAACATATAATGATTTATAAAGCGTTACTTTTTTTCTCTGCACGGTCAAGATAAATATAAAATCCAACATTTAGCACGATTCCCACCATTGTCGATACTGGTGCCGCAAGACCGATCTTCGTCAGGCTTGCATTCGGCTGGATACTCATCACATAGGCAAATGGAAGACGTACCAGCAATGTCTGGATTAATCCCTGTGTCATTACCCATACCGTCTTGTTATTACCATTGAAATATCCGACCATACTGAACAGAATTGCTGTCACGATTGTTTCCAGTGCGAATCCTTTCAGATATGCATACCCTTTCTGGATAACGGCTACATCCGTTGTGAAGAACCCTGCCAGTATATCGCCTCCAAACATCACCAATAAAAATACTATACATCCCACAACCAGGCCAACACCGATTCCGGTAAACATGGATTTCTTCGCACGCTTTGCCTTGCCTGCTCCGATGTTCTGAGATACAAAGGATGCCATCGACTGCATCAGCGCACTTGGAACCAGCATCGCAAAGTTGACAATCTTACATGCAACACCGTAACCCGAAGAAGCTTCCAGGCCAAGCCGGTTCACAAATGCACAAAGTGCCAGGAAGGACATCTGTGTCAGGAACTCCTGCAGTGCAAGCGGAAGTCCGATCTTTAGGAATTTCTTACACTGACTATTCAACCCGAAATCTTTTCTGGTAATCTTAAATGGAAGTTCCTTTTTGATCAGAATAACAATAGCAAATACTACGCTGAGTGCCTGCGCTGCAACAGTTGCAATCGCCGCACCTGCTGCGTCCATATGAAATCCTGCCACAAGTACTATATCTCCGATCACATTTACAATACATGCAACAAATACAAATAGCAACGGTGATTTACTGTCCCCCAGTCCACGGAAAATTGCTGATAAAAGATTGTATGCAACAATAAAGAGAATACCGCCTCCGCAGATACGCACATATACCGAGGTCAGCTCAACCGCCTCTTTCGGAGCCTGCATCAGGACTGAGATTGGATGTGCAAATCCAACCATAACAATAAATAATCCGACTGCAATCATCGTAAATACAACTGCTGATCCGCCAATGACCGATCCAATCTGCTCTGGTCTCTTTTCACCGAGATATCTCGCAATCAGTACCGTAATACCCATTGCAAACTGTGTCACTACAAAAGTTACAAGATTCAATACCTGACTTCCCGTAGAAACCGCTGAAAGCCCGGATGTAGAACCGAATCTTCCAACTACCAGAAGATCCACTGCACCGTATGCCGCCTGCAGGATCAATGATCCCAGCACCGGTATCATAAATGCAATCAGTTTTTTAAGTATGCTTCCTTGTGTAAAATCTGCCTTATCGTTCATCGTAATGTTTTCTCCTTTCGCACATGATCTGATAAAATTTCTCTATCGTCCGTATCATACATTCTGCATCTTCGTCCGAGATTTCTTCCATGTAAGGGAGCAGACTTTTAAAATATTGTTCGTCATATTTCTGCGAAAGATTTGTTCCCTTTCTTGTAACAGCTATGTATGTGACACGTCCATCTGCTTCAGAAGCCATTTTCTTAAGGTATCCTTTTTCTTCCATCTCTTTGACAGTTCTTGTAACTCCCGGTCTTGGAAGCTCCATTGCATCACTGATATCCGACACCTTTACCTGTACGCCCTGTCCTTCCAAAGACTGTATCGTATCCAGATATTGAATAAAGGATGAACGAACACCTTCGGGCAACGGTGGGAGCATCTCCCGGGTCCGCTTTGCCTGATAACATGCATCGAACATCCTTTTTATTATTTCACTTGTCATATTCTGTCCTCCTTATATATTATCAGTAAAATCACCACTTATACTTTCTTTTGCATTCATGGCACTTCTAGTAATTATCACAGTTAATTACCTTTGATAATTATATAAAAATTTAGAAATTTGTCAAGCTTTTATTCCATTGTTAACAGCTGATCCGCTGAAAATTTATCATCTTCTTAATATCTTCCGGAATTTTTTCCCAGATTTCCGCAGACACATATTCCATATTTTTCCAAATCTACCCTTCCATTTATCACTTCAACTCCATCCGCTCGAAGAAGTTCTGCCTGTACATCCTCTCCACCAAACGCAAATGCCCCGGCCAGTTCACCTTTCGCATTGACCACTCTGAAGCACGGAATATGTTCCGGATCCGGATTCTTATGCAGTGCATTGCCCACGGCTCTTGCCATTCTGTGGTCTCCCGCCATCTCTGCGATCTTCCCATAAGTTGCCACATGTCCTTTCGGAATACGCTTCACTGCTTCATAGATTCTCTTTGTCGGACTGTCCGTAACCAGATCATACCCAGACAATCTGATCTTTCTCTTTATCCGGCAAAGGCTCTTTTTTCTCTAGCTGTTTCAGAATCACTTCTTCCCGTTCTCTGGCTGCCTTGTCTACTTCCAGAAGATGCTCTCCAATGGTGTCCTGCAGAAGCATCACCTGATAAGTTGAATTTCGATGATTCTTCAGATAATCTCTGTGAAGAAAACCATACTTGCCAAGTTGCTCCATCTGCTCACCGGATTTATAGGTGAGATTCGGGATCAGATATCCATTTACATTTGTATACGTTATATAAATAGGACATTCGCAATCCGCTTTCGCTACTTGCTCATGAACGCAGTTGCTTCGCTGCCTGCGTTCATTTTATTATGAGATTCCGACAGGTGTATTAAGAGGTACTGGGCACTCTTTATACCCGGCTATTGCAACTATCATAGGAACCTGTTGTTTTCGTATCCTCTGGATATATACTATTTTCAGGCAGCATTGCCAGTTAAATATTCTGTATTATGCTTTTCCTATTTCATGGATACTAACACTATTTCTTATTATAATTGGCTTTATTATAATAAAACCAATAAAGTAATATCCAAACGAATAAATTTTATTTTTATGCACAAATCGGACAGCTTTAAAAATTTAGCTGTCCGACCTACTCTTAATAATATCCCCGTTCTTCCTGCCAGTCTTTCACATAGCATCGAATTCCAATATAAATCACATGCACCAGTAGCAACAGCGTGATAAGATTTACAGGAATAACAGATTTTATCCATTCTCCAAAGTAAATTACAATAGCTGCACTCGTTATCGCCACTATTATACTGAGGATATCCCAGCAATATTTCCGGTAGATTTTTCCAACCTGATAGCCAATCCCAACTATCAGTAATCCGGTTATGATAAATAAAATTCCCATAACAATAGCTCCGATCAGCCAGTACATAAGCCCGGAAAGGATACGGTTAGGTATTCCGCTGCTTAACTGTCCGAAAGAAGCTGCACCTATGACAAACTCCCGAAACAAGCTTCCCATTCCTTTTCCTAACACACCGAAAAATGTGATACAGTCGTTAAGGAAAACTGGCGAAAGAATAGCCGTAAACAGGGTTATTGTTATGCTGTACCATGCCAGTAGGAACAGGATACTTTCATAACCAGTTGTCATATTTTTAAATTTCTTTTCCAGCTGACTTTTGCGGTTATCGCATTTTTCTTTTGCTTTCTGGTAAGCAGTGCGGTCACATTTTTCACATTTCTCATAAGGCACTTTTTTCTCAACAGCTACCTCTACCGTCTTTTGGTGTGTCTGTGCATAAAGTTTCTCCTGTTCTGCTTTTTCATACTTAAATTTCCATGCCACGACTTCTGCGTCGGCTCTTTTCCTTCTGTCTGTCTCGTTGGTCAATCGCTCCTCTGTTTGCCTTAATCTTGTCCGCAATGCTTCGATATTCTCGACTCTGTTTTCGCTGTTCAATTTCTCGTTCAAGGTCAGCGATTCGCTTAGCTGCTTGTTCAGTTCCAAAATTGTCTGGTCTTTCTGATCCAGTTCGTCCTGCATCTGTTCTGTCATCAGCAAAAGTTCTTCCACCTGCCCGACGTTCTCTAAGTCTTTGCATCCGTTCATCAAGCTCCCTCACTTTCTCTATCTGCTGTTTAAGGTCAGCAATTCGGTATTCTGTTTCTGCAATAAGCTGTTCTCGCTGTTCAGCTTCTGCGTTAATTCCTGCCATTGCTGATTCTCGGTTTCCAACTGTTCGATTCTGGTTTTCTGTTGCTCGATCTGTGAGAGCAGTTCTTCTGTATCTGGCAAAAGATTCAGCAGCCCGGATAATTCGCTGTTTAAGTTTTTTAAACTCTGGTTCTGCTCCTGAAAAGACAGGAGCTGTCGATCCCGTTCCTGCAATTCCTGTATCATCTCTGCCATAAGCTTCTGCTGTTCCTCTATCTGATTTATCATTGTCTCCATCATGGGAATGACTTCCCGGCTTTCTTCTAATGTCATCCAATCGCTCCTTCCATTGTGTCAATGCACCGGATACTTTTCCAAAAGAAATCTTTATTTTACCCAGCAGTGCATTTTGTCTTTTTATGATCTGGTTTTCCTCCACTTTCCATGAAGCGGAGGATGTCTGTCCGTTTTGAAATTTCTCATCAATTTTTCTGGCATCCGCACCCTCATGGATCGTCGGTATCTCTAATTTTCCCTGCCTTGCATAAGAACGGTGGTCAATGTGATTTTCCGTTTTCAAATGTGCATTACAGACGTTTGCCCATTCGCTCCGCCATAGCTCACAATTTTGTGGATTGTTCCACCCGGTAGCATCGGTTAATACACGTTTCCACTGTTTACGGTTCCTTGCACCGACTTTCTGATTGCCATTTTCGTCCAATACCGGGATTCGGATTCCATGACGGTTAGGGTTCTTTTTATCCTGCCACCAGTCCGGATGGGATTCATCCTCCACGATATTTCCATTTTTATCTCTGACAAAATCCCAGTCCTTGACTTCCTTGTTCCCCCATGAGTGGTCTGGATTGAGTGGTCGCATCGTCACAAGTAAATGCACATGGGGATTCCCATCTCCTTTATCGTGGATACTCCAGTCCGCACACATTCCCTTATCTACAAAGGTCTTTTGGATATATTCAGTTGTATAATTTATCTGTTCCTGTCGGCTCCATTCTTTCGGAAGTGAGAACTCAAATGACCTGCCAAGTTGTGCGTCTGAACTTTTTTCTATCCTCAAAACTTCATTCCATAAACGCTGCTTCTGAAAAGTAAGTTTAAATTTTTTCAGTGCGGCTTCTTTGTTATCTGCCCTTTTATATCGGACAGATTTCTGGAACCGTCTGATATTTTCAGCAGGTACATTCAGCCATTCCTGTGGTGCATTTTCACACATCAACAGGCTGGTATAAACAACTTCTCTTTTGGAAGTGTAGTAGCTGATTCTGCCGGTTTCTTCATTTTTATATCCATTCCTTTCGCGCTGCTCAAGGCACAAAACGTCATGAAAAAAAC
>NZ_QULX01000037.1:0-8595 GCF_003481835.1 Roseburia sp. OM02-15 | reverse complement strand
AGATATACTGAATGTGCATTATGATCCATTTTATCCATACAATCAGTCCCTTCTGGCTTTTCGACTGATTGTATTATACCATATTTCTCATTGCGGAACAAGTGTTCTGTTTTGCTTTTTATATTTATTTTTGCAATTCATCTCCCACCTGTAGAGGAAGGAGAATTCTTGCTATAATTTGTTAAAATCGGTTCCATCAGATTTCCTCCTATTTGTTCTGATTGAAAATTCGTCCGCGAAACGTTTTCTTTCTCTCTGACTAAAACTATAGCACAGGAAATCTGCGAAAAACACTTACAGTCAATGTAAGGATATTATCTTCGTTCCAATCCGTCCGTCAATGATTCGTTATTCTCTTTCTCTCATCTGAATATCAGTAATATGATCAATCGGAAGCGCTGTGCCATCTAACAATAAAATCCGTCTGCGATACGCATCCACACGTTTCACTAAACCGGAATATTCCTGATAACTGCCACCATCTTTGAATTTATCCGGTACAAAGCAGGTAATTATAACAGGTACTTCCAGATGTTTTCCAAGGTTCTGCTGAATGACCTGCAGCGTTTCATCCAATCGGCGTCTGCTGTCCTCATCCAGTTCCCGGAACTGTTCTGTCTGACGGGCGGTTTCCTGCACCGCTTCTTCATATCCACTTAATGCCGAAAAAGGCATAAACTGAGCTGCACGATTTGCCCGCGGCATTCGTGGATGTGTTTTTGATTCATGATGTGATAAATAACGAATGTCTGCATACGGATCAAATTTTATATTCTGATTTTTACAAAGGTTTATTTCGTTCCCATTCTCCTGTCTGCTTCCATCCAAATACTGATCTGTCACGCCTTATGCCCTCCGATCTGCTTATTCCGTTCCTGTCCGGTGGCTCCTTCTTCCATATTAATGCCCTTCAGGATAGCATTTTTTCCAAACTTTTTCTTGATATCCAGCATCGCCTGCTGCATCTTTTTCTCCCGGTTCAGCTCACGCTGCTCCTCTTCCTGCTGTTTCTGAACTGCTTTGTAATCAGTAAAAAGATCCATCTGCTCAAAAGTCACTTTCTGCTGTGCCAGTTGCTCGCTGACCACATGATTTGCCACCAGATTTAATCTGCGCACCATCAGTTTTGGATTTACGATCCGATCATACAGTTCCAACACAGCCTCTGTCATCTGTTTGGAAGAAGATGTCTGCTGTTTGAGATTAATGGTTCCATGTGCATGCTTTGGAATAGCCCTTCCATATCGATCCATCATCAATTCTCCCCGGTAGTTTGCCAGATTCTCCCGGTCATATCCTACCGTCAATACAAGCTGATCTGTCACCAGACGTTTATCCAATAAATCTAAAGCCAGCGCATCTGCCATTTCTGTCACAACCACTTTCGCTTTTGCTGCATTATAAGAACACGCCAATACCTGTCCGGAACCAAGACTATTATTTTCCGGCTGATACTTTTTAATGTCTTCCATGGTGCAAGGCTCATATCCCCATGCATGATCGATCAAAAGCTCCGCATTAATTCCAAACATCTGATACAAAAAATCTTCATTATAAATATCTGTGGATGCGCCAACGGAACACTTGGCAATATCGCCCATTGTATACAGTCCTGCTGCTTCCAGCTTTTTCGCATATCCTCTTCCCACGCGCCAGAAATCCGTCAGAGGGCGATGATTCCACAACTGATTCCGATAAGACTGCTCGTCCAGTTCTGCGATTCGCACACCATTTGCATCCGGTTCGGTATGCTTTGCGCCAATATCCATAGCAATTTTACACAGATACAGATTCGTTCCGATTCCCGCCGTCGCTGTAATCCCAGTCTGTTCGTACACACTCTGAATCATTTCTGCTGCCAGCTCCCGCGGTGTCTTTTTGTATACATGCAGATAATGGGTAATATCAAAAAACACCTCGTCAATGGAATAGACATGCATATCTTCCGGCGCAATATACTGCATATAAATCTGGTAGATCCTTGTGCTGTATTCCATATATAAAGCCATGCGCGGCGGTGCCACCAGATAATCCAACGCCAAATCCGGATTTTTCTGTAATTGACCGTCATCCCAGGACTGACCGATAAAACGATGCCCCGTTGCCCGGCGTTTTCGTCCCGCATTGATTTCCCGCACACGCTGCACAACCTCAAATAACCGGGCTCTCCCCGGGATTTCATATTTTTTCAGAGAAGGCGAAACAGCCAGACAGATGGTTTTCTCTGTCCGGCTCTTATCTGCCACTACTAAATTGGTTGTCATTGGATTTAACCCACGCTCCCGACATTCCACGGAAGCATAAAACGATTTCAGGTCAATTGCCAAATAAATATGACCACAATCCATTTCAGAAGTCATACATGCACCGTCCTTTATTCATTTCTGTTTTCTGCTTCTTTCTCTTCCTGCCATTCTTCCCGATGAATGTTTGCTACAACGGCAGCAAACACAAACAGACAAACTGCTATAAGTAAAATGATGATCGTAAATTTTATTTTTTCTCCCATTGTCACCCCGCTAAACATATTATTGGCAGGTCGGAATACATTTGCCAACAGATAAATTCCAAATGTAATGACTATTAAAATTCCCTGCATTACCGGATTGGATTTTCTGAAATTTCTTTCCGGCAGATTACGATCCATATAAGTCATACAACCACCTAAAATAGCTGCCATACTCCATGAAAAAATGGTTATCAGGTTTAATTTTGGAAGAAATGTACCGTTCACTACAGAAGGAAACATAATCAAAAATATAAATAACAGTTTTAAAATAGAACATACTACCTCAAATCCCATCAACTGTCTCTGACCGATCGTTGCGATCAACACTTTCTCCGTCTCTTCCTTATAATCTTCAGATGCGATCCGCTTTCCAGCCAGCAACTCACTGACGGAAATATCCAGTTCCCGGCACACATCTTCCAGAATACTTACATCCGGAAAAGATTTTCCAGTTTCCCTTAGTTAAAGATATGAACCCTCTTTATCAGTCTACTTTTCCAATAAATCGGTAATATATCTCTATTTCCTGTATTCTTTCGTTCTCCTCATTCGTTGTTGCTTCGTGAATAAGGATTTTTTCTATCATTGCATTTAATAACGGTGCTGTCAGTTCCTTTGGTACGGAATACTCCTTGATTAACTCAATCCACCTTTCAGCACCTATCATATCCTGTTCCATTTTACTTAATTCTTCTCTTAGGTTGGTTATCTGCTGTTCCAGTTCTATCTGTTCTTTCTGATATTTCCCCGACAGCATGATGAAGTTTCGTTCCGTTATCTTCTCACAGGCTCTATCTTCGTACATTTTCGCAAACAAGCGGTCAATCTCATTTTGTCGGTTCTCGGCTTTCTTCAAGGCACTTGCCTTTTTCTTCTTTTCCCGTATTCGCTCTGCATTGCCAGCCTTTTGTATCTTATTCAACACCTTTTCTTCGTCCTGCTGTACTGCCTTAGCCCAATACTGCAATCGTTCCAATACGGCTTGATACAACACATCATAACGGATATAGTGCATAGAACAAGTACCTTTGCCAAACTGCCCGTAGTAACTGCAAGCATAATAACTGTATGGCGTTTTATTTGCCTTATTTGTCGCAAACCGCATAGACCAGCCACAATCCGCACACTTGACAAGCCCTGCAAATATCGGCGTTGCTTTTTCCTTTGTCTGTCTACGCCTTGATTTTATCTGTTCCTGCACACGATAGAACACTTCCTTGTCAATAATCGGTTCATGGGTATTTTCTACTCGAAACCATTCACTTTCGGGCTTACGCACTTTTTTCTTGCTCTTGAATGAAACTGTTGATTGTCGATTATGAACGCTGTTTCCGATATAGACTTCACTTTTTAAGATTGCCTTGACATGAGCAATCGTCCACTCATAACGCTTGCTTTCGGGCTTTCCCTCAAAGATGTGTGCAAAAGTACCGTACCTTGTGAAATTCAGCCAAGACGCTGTCGGAACTTTTTCTTCTCGCAGTACCTTTGTGATTTTTGCACTACCGTAACCTTGATAGGCTAGGGAGAAGATTTTTTCAACAATCCATTTTGTTTCCTCATCAACCAGCAGTTTTCCTTTGATGTCGGGGTGTTTCTTATATCCTAACGGAGCATAAGCCCCATAATACGCACCCTCTGCAAATTTTGTCTTAAATGCCGATTTCACTTTACGGCTTGTATCTCTTGCCACCCATTCATTAATGATATTTTTAAATGGTGCAATCTCACTTTCGCCTTTTTCGCTGTCTACACCGTCGTCAATCGCTATGTAACGGACATTATGGCTGGGAAAATACAATTCTGTATATTGTCCTGTCATAATATAATTTCTGCCAAGTCGGGAAAGGTCTTTCGTTACAACACAGTTGATTTTTCCTGCCTCTATATCTTCAATCATTCTCTGGAAACTCGGTCTTTCAAAATTTGTTCCCGACCAGCCGTCATCAATATATTCATCAATCACATTCAAATGATGTTCTTTTGCATATAGACGCAACATACTTCTTTGTGTGGTAATGCTGGAACTTTCGCCCTGTAATTCATCATCTCGGCTTAACCTAAGATAAAGTGCAGTATTGTAAATCTGTTGTTTCATTGTCAGTTATCCTCCTTTATAACTAACCCGTGTTTACAATACCTGCTTGCAAGTAAAGTATAACACGGGTACTTTTTGTCATTCAATCTATTTCTTACAACTGCACCGATTTTATGCGATTGTCTGCTTTGCTTTTTCCAGCATAACATCTGTCAGAAGTTCTCCCATTGTCTTTCCCTTTTCGGAAAAATGCTCTTTTATAACAATCTTTGTTTTTCCTCTGTTGCCAATGCCACGCTTATTATTTGTCTTTTCCTGCCTTGTTTTTACAATATCAGCAATAACACATACCCCCTTTCTGTAAAAATCTTTTCTAAGCAATTCAACGGCTTTTGTCATAGCCCACAGGAGTTCCACCTCTGCATAGTTCTTATGTAGCCGTACCCATTGCGTGCGACGCTCTGAACGCTCAAGCTGTGGCTGTACGGGAGTATCATTATCAGACAGGACAGGTCATGGCGATAAAAGAGAACAAATCTTTTACAGGAACACAAATAAGTTGTCGCTCGCTTTTGCAGGGGAAAGGTCATGGCGTATCTGTTTCAACGGCTCGCTGTCTGTCAAACGTATTGAACTGCTTTATTCAGTTGTCAAAGAACATGAAAGAAGAAAATCGTCTTTCCTATATACCGCGTTGGAAAAGAGCAGAAGCGTAACCAATCTTCAAAACTTTTCTCTTTTCCTGCACCATATAGGGAAAGAAAGTGTCATTCTGCTAAGTTGGTGATGAAAAAATCTGATTTTCTTTTCACACCCTAACTACCCATGCAACACTATTACTACCAACTATGGAATGAAAGATTTTCTTTGCTCCATATAGGGAATGGAAACTACGGATTGTTAAGTTGAAATTGAAAATCGTTTCTTCTTTCACATCATATAGGGACAGCAACCACCGATTTAATGACCTGTTTTCAAAAAAAGTCAGATTTCCTTTCCTTGCACCATATCTGTACGCAAGTAACCGTTTTGTTGCAGATTTTTTGAAGAAATTAAAAAATACCGTCATTCCCTTGTGGAACAGCGGTATCTTTCTCAATCATATCTGCTATGTCTGTTGTCATTTGTTTAATTTTTAATTCCTGCTTTTCTGTTAGTCTTGTATGTCTGTCGATTTCTTCCAGATAATTTGCTCCTGTTTTCTTTTCAATCTCTTTTATCATCAATAAAGAGGGCATGACCTGTCTTTCTAACCAGCGTTTTGTTTTCTCCATATTGACAGCAACAGGCGTCATAATAAACGGAAGTGAGGTCGTTACATTATCTAAAAATATATCCCATAAAATATAATCGGGAAAATCTATCTGTGTGAGGATAAGGCTTGCTATGGTCTGTTCGGGATTTCTTGTAAAAACAAGTTGTTCTATCGTTTGTTCTGCTTTTCCATTTTTTAAACGAATTTCAAAGCGGTTCTTAATGTTTGTTTTTATACCTTTGCTTTTTTGTTCCTTTTCTTTTTCATACAGGCAAAAGTAGATGGAACTATTCTTTGAACCGATATAAAAGGTTTTTGCAGTATCTCCATGTGTACCCGATAATTTCCCGCTGTCTACTGCTTCATGGGTTCTTGAACGTTTCCATACCTTGTTGGCATAATAGCGTTCCCTTAGAATTTCTATATCCAGCAGTCCGCCCATATCATTGACCGCTAAATCTATGCGTTTAAAAACACCTTGATAATCTATACAACATCTTAAAAAGTAATACCAGTCTATCCCTCTTGCCTGTAAAACATATTCCAAGTTCCGACACCCCATACCTCTTAATTCCAATAAAACACCCATAGAACTATCTTTAGAAGCATTTACACTAATATCCCCATAGACATACTGTTCTTCATAGCCATACATTCCGTAATCTTCATGGATAAAATATTCGCTCTTCATTGCCAGTACATTTTTTATAATTTCCAATGCGTCTGTGGTGAGAAAACGAACACGCAGGTAGTCAATCGTTAAAGTGAAAGGCTGAGTACAATTACAATAATCAAGATAATGTAGAAGTATATGTTTCATTTCTTTACTGGCTTTTGTTTTTCCGTTTTCAATTTCATTTAAGTTCTGCCTGCTGATTTGCAATTCCTGTGCCAGTCGTGATTGCGAATAATCACAGTCTTTTCTCTTTTGCTTTAATGTTTCAATAAATTTCATATCATTCATGCTTTATTCCTCCAATCAAAAAAGGCATATACTCATAGAAGCATACGCCTTGTATCTTATCATTATTTGCTATTGATATGCTGTTTTAGACCTGTCGGATCGAAAAAATAGGATGTGAAGTGAAATAAGTTCTTATAACCTTGTAAATCGTTGCATATCAGCAGTTTTGTATTTGTTTTTGCTCTTGTCTTTTGTAATAGTACCCCCCTGTTAGATAACGGGGGCTTTGAACGGCTCGCAAGCTCGCCGAACCGCCGAAGCGAACCGCCCCCTTGCAAGCATGGCGGAAAAATCTTAAGGATTTTCCCGCCAACGTGGTCGGATCGCTCCGTCGGTTTAACAGCTTTTCTGTTTCTCTCTAGTTATCTACGCATATAAATCAAATCGGTTATTCCGTTATAAGTCTGTGTTTTACAAAGCCTTAACTTTATTTCCCTGTCTATGTTGCCCAAAAGACGAACCCCATTTCCTAACAGAGTAGGAATAACAGAAATGTAATATTTATCAATCATATTTTTGCTTACCAACTGCTGAACAAGATTTGCTCCGCCACAAATCCAAATATCCTTTCCTGCTTCTTGTTTTAGCCGTTCCAATAATAAAACAGGATTTTCACTTGTAAAATGAATTTGTTGGGAAGAATTGCACTCTTTATGTGTTAATACATAAGTTGTAAATTTATTATATACCCATTCTTGCGGAGAAAGTTCAGTAACAACCTGATGAGAAGTATTCCACCCCATTAAGACAGTATCTATATCTTTGGTAAATTCTGTATAAGTGTCGATGTTTTCATTGTCATTTCCATGACCATTTAGCCAAGCTACTCCACCATTACCGTCCGCAATATATCCGTCAAGGCTCATGGCAATAAATAAAACTACTTTTCTCATTTTTTCTCTTTTATAAATACAAACAGGAATTTATTTCTCTTTTTTACTCATAAGGGAACAACTGATTGCTACAAATAAACCCATTAAAATCCATGGAAATGCTGCTCTTATAAAATCACTAACCATACTTTATTCCTCCTTAAATTCCAATTTCCTTAGTTCTACAAACTGAAATTTTTGCCTATGAATGTATCTTGTTCTTTATACGCAAACAGGCTTCTGTGTGCATAATCCAATGTCTTGAAAACGGCATTTGAATTAGTCCACAAATATCTTTATTACACCAATAATCAATCAGCCAAATTGCTTTTTCATTGTCGTTTACTACATTCAACGATTCTAAGTATCCTTTTCTTTCTTTCGGTATTTTTGTTTTCAATTCATCATAAGATAACCGTTCAAGCATTTTCTCAGTGCTTTCCCATACTTCGAAAATATATAAATATAATTCTTCCAGATTAAGCTGTTTTGAAAAGTCTGCAATCTGCTGTTTCATGAGTTCATTTCCTGTTGTAATGATAGGTGAATTGATACGCTCTTGATAATTGCCTGCAAAAAATACTTGTTCATCTTCATTTATCACTGTATGCACAACTATATCTTCAATGCGGAAAATATGCCAAATAGAATAAGCAATCGTCTTACTATGATAACCATCAGCGTTTATGAAGGGGATTGAGTTAAAATCTTCTCTGCATAATTCTTCTTTGAAAGATACTAAGGTTTGTATTAACTGACTTCGTAAAGTAAGTAAAGTATCAATACCCCTCTTATAAGTATCTTTCTTTTTTATTTGTGCCTGCATTGTTTTATTAAGTTCAGACCATTCCTTATTCATATTCAATCCTCTCTCAAATTCTGATTTTATCGCCCCATACAGTCGAGTAGACTAAGACCTCTCAATCTTAGCCCCTCACAGATCCGTACGTGCGGCTT
>NZ_QULX01000036.1:0-9032 GCF_003481835.1 Roseburia sp. OM02-15 | reverse complement strand
TGCGGGCTATTTTCGTTCAAGAGGTCGGCAAAAATCGAACTTTCCTATAAAGTAAAAAAATAAGTTGATGCATATTTTTCATTCATATCCATCAACTTATCTGCTAAAAATTCCTATCAAATAAAAAATTCCGGTTTCACACTATTGCATGAAACCGGAATTTTTATCCTACAATACGTTCTTTGCTTCTTTCCACTTACCATCTCTGAGCAACGCATTAATTCTGACTTCCCGCTCCACACGAATACGCTCTGCCTCAAAAATATCACTTTCAAAATATTTCTTATAAATACTTTTGCGATAGGCTCTTCCGCTCTGCTCACGAACCGTACCATTCTCCAGCAGTAAGATTCGATCTGCGCAGTTTGCAACGGTATAAAAATCGTGTGTTACCATGAGTACCGTTCCCTTATACTCTTTGATTGCTTTTTCAAGGGCAATCTGCGCATAAGTATCCAGATGACTGGACGGCTCATCTAAAAACAAGATTTCTGCATCTGATTCGCACAGTGCTCTAAGCTGTTTGATGTTTCGCTCGCCACCGGAAAGCTGCTCCGGATCATCATCAAAAATCTGTGTGTAATATCCGATACGGTCAGCATCTGATTTCATGCTTTCGTAAATATCCTTCAACATGCTGGATTTTCCGGTTCCATTGGCACCAACAATAGCTACCTTTTCCCCTGCCTTGATATCAAAGGAAACATTTTTCAATAATTCACGATCAAAGGAAAGGGCATAATCTTTTACTGAAATTACAACCGGTGCATTTTCCGGATCAAAATCCTCCGGACGCTCCACCTCCGGGAATGTAAAATCATATCCATGATTTTCGATAAACGGATTTTTACACTGTCTTGCCTGCAGCCGCTCCAGATAGGATACACGGGCTTTCAGCTGTCTTCCTTTTGCTGGATTATCAATATAAGTTGCCTCTGCACGAATCTTCTCAATGAGTTTTTCCTGCACTGCGATCCACTCCGCATCCTTAGTCGCCTGCTCTGCCATCTGGACTTTTGTCTCCAGCATTGCCTGATTGTATTCTGCAAACGTACCTGGGAATTCCTGCAGTTCCATGTTTTCCAGATGTAAAATCTTATTGAAACACTGGCTTAAAAGCAGTCGGTTATGAGAAATCGCAATAATGGTTCCCTCATAATTATTGATCAGTTTGGAAAGACCGATAATATTTTCAAAATCAAGGAATACGTCCGGCTCATCCATGATCAGAAGCTGCGGCTTTAAGAGCATGCTTTTGATGATAGCCAGAAGCTTAAATTCACCACCGGAAATTTTCTTCACGGATGTATCTTCCAGAGCAGTCATCCCTGCAATCGCAAGTTCTTTTCGAATATTGGAATCATAATTATACGCGTCAATGGCATCCATCTCGTCCAGCACTTTCTGATAACGGCCGTATACCTCGTCCATATCTTCTGCGTTCTCCATCTCCGCGCAGATTGCTTCTGATTTCTGCTGAAGTTCAACAAAAGGTTTTGCCAGAAAATCAAAAGAGGAAATGTCCTCTGTCTCATGCTTTACAAACTGTGGAATATAACCAATGCGCACTGCTTCGTCTTTTTCAATTTTGCCATCGTATAAATACTCATCCGTGTGGATAATCATGTCGATCAGTGTGCTCTTTCCTGTGCCGTTGCTGCCGATGAGCGCCGCATGGTCACCCTCGACAATTTCAAAACAAATCTCGTTATATAAATCCTTCTGTGGAAAGCCGAAGGAAACATCTGTAAATTTAATCATTTCATACCTCTTAATTTTTTGTCGTTATTTTTACCTATTTTAACAGTAAATTGAGATTGAAACAATGTTTTTCTATTTATCAGGCAATACATAGGTATTACATCCCATCAGCACCACACCAAATATCACTGCATATATAAGCGGTTTTTTCCAAAATTTCATCTGCCACACTTTCTGATAACGCATGGTACTGTTCCATACTTGCGGGATTTATATCTTCATTTACCGTTGTACCTGTATTTCTAAAACCATCAAGTGTTAGATTGGCTGCCGGTAAAATAGCAAGCGTCCGGACAAAACTTCCGTTGTGCCGCGTTTTATAACTGTAAGCGCAGGACAGAACAATTCCCAGCACCAGTGATACCCCGATGCATAATCCAGTTCCGAACAGATCTGACTGTGGGGGATTACATCCGCCTGTTGGCAGAAAAGAGTCGTAATATATTTCAATTTTTATTCCAACAAGGATTTACGAAAATACTTATCCACTCTGTAAAACAGACCGATCGTTACTGCCACCACTAATAATAAAAAGATGATTACAATCGTCATAGCATATTCCTGCGGCAATGCAACTGCAAGCACTCCAGAAATGGCAATTCCAACTGCAAGTAACAAGACAGGCTTTCCTAATTTTTTAGCATACCCTGCCTTATCTTTTGTTCTATCGAATACGTTACCATGAACAAAAGTATAATTTCCTTTCAGCAGGGAAATACTCAAACCTATCATAATTACCGCAATGAACCATGTCATAATGCTAAATCCAATCATACTAGCCACATCTCCTTAGAAACCTCTGTATTCTATGCCACTATTATAACTTACTGGTTATTCATCTTCAACCTAATCATAGACATATTCCGGTATTTCTCTGTTATAGTCCTCTTCCGACCATATCTGTTTTCCATCATAAATAATGCTTTTACACGGAGTATCCAATTCCACATATGCACTTCCATAAAATTCATTATTATAGGTTTCCGCACGACCGCTCACTTTGTCCGCTATGGTCAGCTTATACTCTTTTGCAGTCTTCATCGTTGCAGAACCATCTTCGTTCAATACAAATGAAGGTCTGTAAATTGCGCTTCTCCTGCTGTCGGGCCACTGACAATATACAAATACTTTTTGAACTCCACCCTCTTCCATGCAATATATGTCTTTCACTCTCATATTACTTTCATTTGAAGGAATGACAGGTACACATAATACAATAAAACAGATAACACATGCAGCTACTGCCGAAATCACACAAGCAATCGCTATTTTATTTTTCACAAATCCGCAATATCCCGAAATGGGAGCTCGCCAAACGTCCGCAGAGAAAACACCTCTTTGTACGGTTCGTCCATTGTATGAAGAATTTTGTGAATGGATTTCAGCGTTTCCTGATTTATGATCATTGACTCAACTGTCTCACCGTTCCACTCCAATTTCCTGAAAAGAACCTCATCCGACACATTGCGTTTCTCTTTTTTGATCTTCTTCAACCAGATATTTCTGGCAATGGCACACAACCACGTATAAATACTGGAATTCCCCTTAAACGCCGTCTTTTTATACAACGCCCGGCAAAAAGTCTCCTGTGTAATATCTTCTGCTTCGGATGAATTATGACAAAGTGATAACACATAATAATATACCGCTTCATACTCTGCAATCAGGATATCCTGGCTGATTTCATGTTCACTCATCTGTATTCACCCCCAAAAAACTTCATCATGATTTTGTTTTCTACTAATTAGACCTCATGGGATCAAAAACGTTACATTATTTTTCAATTTTATTATTTGTATTTTTAACAATCAACATTCGAATAGCATTGTAACGTAGAAGAAAGGTCTCCGGCAATTTTTTCTTAGCGTGCGATTGTTAGCCGCGAAGACAAAATTGTCGGAGACCTTTTTCATAACCTATCGTTGATTCACTTTACCGTAAATTTTTTCAAAACTTACCGTTGATTCATTTTACCGTAAATTTTTATAACCCTTTAAACACGAAACTAAATGTCATTTTTTCATCGACTTTGAGCAAATATTCCTCATGAATCCGTGCACCCCAGCTGTCATCACCTGCAATACCCATCTGACCTTTCGCCGCACGTACTACCGTATAATGAACCTCCGGAAGCTCATACGGATGCATTGCATTTTCCATTTCATGTGGTGTATACGGAAGTGCAGAGAACATCATCGGACCATTTTCCGGATCCATCTCAAATAACATTCCGCGTCCCTTGCGGTCTGTTACTTTCGCCCAACGTACTTCTTCTTTTGCACCACACTCCTGTGGAACCATGTAATGAGCCATATTGTCAGCTACCATGTTTTTGTAAATACCAAGTTTTGCACCATGTTTACGGTCTGCATAAGTCTCAACCTCGCCCAGTCCGTACCATTCTACATGATCATAATCTGCATTGAACTTGAACATTACGCCAAACTCCGGCATATCGCCCAGTTCTTTGACCGGATCATAAGTAAGTGTTGTTTTTACACGTCCATCACCAAATACTTCATAGGAAAGTGTGCATTCTGCCATCGGTGTGGTCGGCATTACATAAGTGAAGGATACCACTGCGGAATGCTCTTTCACTTCCAGCTGTGGCAGGTTGCCACCTACATAGATGCCCTGACGGTAGTCCTTGTGGTTCAGATACATACTTGCGATCTTCCACTGTGCATAACGCATCTGCATCAGGTTTCCACAGTCGTTGTCAACCGGTGCACGCCAGAAGTTTGGTTTCGGAATGGACTCGATCATCTCACGACCTGCATATTTATAAGATACCAGACCTCCGTTTAATACAGAGAATAATACTTCAAAATGTGCGCCGCGGATACCGATGTTGTGTGTGCTGCGGATGATCTCGATTTCCTCTGTGCATGCAACCGGTGCTTTTTCTACCTGGTATACATACTGACCAAACGCTACTTCATGTCCTGCTTTTGCCCATACTGTATCAGCTTTCAGATGGAAGGATACGGTTACGGTATATTCGCCCGGACGCTCCTGTTTTGCAATCGGAAGATCATAGGTTTCTTCGCTTAACGGTGCAACTGCAGTTGCCAGCGGTTTCGTACAAACAACTTTTCCATCTTTTGCCAGTGTTACTTTTGCACTGTAAATATCTGTATTTACAAACAGGTTCTTGTTGATGACGGTTACTTTATCTTCGCTTACTTTCGCAGTAATGTTCTGATAGTTGAATTTTACTTCCTGCATCTTCGGAGAAGCCTCGCGGTCACCGCCGTATGCAATACCGTTTCCGCTAAAGTTGTAGTCTGTCGGACGCTCGCCAAAATCGCCGCCGTATGCCTGGAACTCTTTGCCGTAACGGTCTTTTTTGTAAATAGACTGGTCGATGTAATCCCAGATAAATCCGCCCTGATATTTTGGCTCTGTATCGGTCAGATCAGTATATTTATGCATTGCACCGCAGGAATTTCCCATAGCATGTGTGTACTCACAGCAGATGAACGGTTTGCTGTCATCTTTTGCAAGGAACTCTTTGATGGACTCAACAGATGGATACATCTGGCTTTCCATATCGCTGGTGTCATTGTAGCTGCGGTCATGGAACAGACCTTCGTAATGAACCAGACGGGTCGGATCCTCTCTGCGGAATAACTGTGACATTTCAAAAATATCTTTTCCGCCGAAGGACTCATTTCCACAGGACCAGATCAGAATTGCCGGATGGTTTTTGTCGCGCTGATACATGGAATTTGCACGATCCAACATCATTTCCAGCCATTCCGGTTTGTTGTGTGGAACGGTGTAGGTAAAGTCTTTTGTCATCTCTGCCACATCCCAGGAACCGTGGGATTCCAGGTTTGTCTCGTCGATCATGTACAGACCAAACTCATCGCACAGCTCGTAGATTTTAGACATATCCGGATAATGGCAGGTACGAATGGCATTGATATTGTTTAATTTCATGGTTGTCAGATCTTTGCGCAGCTCCTCCTCGGATACGTGACGACCGCTGACAGAACTGAACTCATGACGATTTACACCTTTGAATACGATACGTTTTCCGTTCAATGTCATGATGCCGTCTTTCATTTCAAAACGACGGAAGCCGACTTTCTGTGGAATGATCTCCTGCACATTTCCATTTGCATCGGATACGGTCAGTCCCAGATCATATAACTGCGGATCTTCTGCGCTCCAGAGTGCCGGAGCGTCCACCTTCCATGTAAATGTATCTTCATCGGAAATCTCTTTTTCGTCCTCCAGAATGGTTTCACCATCTTTGGAAAGAACCACTTTCAGTTTTCCACTGCCCCAAGTCTTTGTCACCAGTTCCAGATCTGCGGTCTGCAGAGATTCTTCCGGAATTGCACGGATACGCAGGTCATTTACATGTACTTCCGGAACGGTATAGAGATATACATCTCTGTAAATACCGGAGAAACGATAGAAATCCTGATCCTCACACCAGCTGCTTGCGGTCCATTTGTATACCTGCGCTGCCAGTTTGTTTTCGCCTTCTTTTACATACTCGGTCAGTTCAAATTCAGACGGTGTAAAAGAATCCTCGCTGTATCCTACAAATTTTCCATTCAGCCACAGAGCCAGTCCGCTTTCTGCTCCCTGGAAGGAGATAAATAAACGTTTTCCCTTCATCTGCTCCGGAACGGTAAAATATTTTACATAACTTGCCGTCGGGTTAAAATGTGTCGGGATCTCGCCCGGATGAATGTCCTCATGTCCTTCCCACGGATACTGCACATTTGCATACTGTGGTGCATCATATCCCTCCATTTGAATATGTGCCGGTACATAGATGTCTTCCCAGTCTTTGCAGTTGTAATCTTCTGCTTCAAATCCCGGAATCGCACTCTCATAATTTCTCGCATACTGGAATTTCCAGAGTCCGTTTAATGACTCACGATAAGAAGTCTCTTTATCCCATACTTCCTCTTCCGATGCATAATACACATGATCAGAATGTGCATCCAGACGGCCATCGCGGAAATACTCCGGATCTTTTACTTTTGCATAATCAAACTGTTTCATTATTTCCTCCTCCTGATAAATCGTGCTCTCTACTACATTAAGTATTTTTAGTATAGCAGATTTTACGCTATAGGTGTATAATATGTTTCGCTAAAAAATATAACATTTTGAAACAAGTGGAGGTTATTATGCCAATCTACTTTAGAAATACGCCAGTAAGTGCTCCATTCATGTTTGACTCCATCGGAAATCATTGGATTGAAGGGGGAACCTGCCGTCCGGAAGGCTATCCGCATTATCATTATCTACAGACAGAATCCGGTTGCGGGCAGATTGAAATACAGGGGAAAATTTACGAACTGCGGGAAAATGAAGGTTTTCTGATCGCGCCTTCCATTCCGCACTCCTACAAAAAGAAATCTGATCTATGGATCAACGCTTTTGCAACCTTTACAGGGACATTAGAATCAAGTATTCCTGCCATGCTGCAAAATAGAAGTGTAATCTGGATAGGAAAAGAACAAGGACAGCAGATTGCCGCTCAGATTGCCACCTGCGTAGATGAGATTGCTGCACACGGTCAGCAGGACAGCAAATTTCTGTCTCTCAACTGCTACAACCTTCTGCTAAACTTTACAGACTGCGTCAATGGACCGGCTCATATGCAGGATCCACTCTATCAGAGATATATTGTACCCGTTGTGCAGGAAATAGAAACAAACTTTGCCACAGATCTGACTGCACAGGCATTAAGTGAAAAAGTATTCGTGTCGCCACAGTACCTTTCACGTCTATTCCGACGCTTTTTCTCCTGCTCAGTGTACGAATATCTGACCATGCACCGCATCAATAAAGCAAAGGAACTTTTACTGGTCAACACATACCTGAAGGTTCAGGACATTGCCAGTATGACTGGTTTTTCCGATACCAGTCATTTTATTTCCATGTTCAAAAAAGCGACTGGCATGACACCATTGGAATTTCGGCGGATGCACTAGTGACCAAATAGGGACTTGAACACATCTTCCTTTAGTGCTAAACTCAGGTGTGCAGTTGATTTCAAATCGTGTTTGCAGCCTATGCATCCGTTTATTCATCATAGGATAGCAAACGCTATGGATTATACTGTTCAAGTCGAACGCACGTGAGACTTGGTGCGTGATTCTGGTCAGCGAAAGCTGACATATTCTTCTCAGAATCACTGCACATCCCCGCGGAGCGTTTATCTCAGTCGGAGATTGTACTCCCACTGAGAAAGACTTGTTATTACTCACCACTTGCAGAAGTGGGAGTCTTCTCGACTGAGATAAAAACTAATTGGAGGCATGATCATGGACGATACATATTCGCAAGATCAAAGACATATTTTTCGCGGGGAACTTGCCCTGCTTCTGGTAATTATAATGAACAGTTTTGGCGTGGTACTGATGCTTTATTCCGGTTCCGGAATTTCTGCCATTTCCAGTGTACCTTACGCATTTTCCGAAGTATTTCCGTTCCTTTCCCTTGGAACATGGACGTATATTTTTCAGGCAATCCTAATTGCGTCACTGATGGTTCTTCGTAAACGCTTCGTAGCAGAATATCTGCTTAGTTTCGTGGTTGGTTTCGCGTTCAGCATGATGCTGGATGTTCACGAAGGATGGATTTCCATTCTTCCTTATAACATTCCAATGCGAATCCTTTACTTTGTCATCAGTTATCTGCTGCTCTGCCTCGGAATCGCTCTTTCCAACCGCTGCGGACTGCCGATCATCCCGACGGATCTCTTTCCACGAGAACTGTCTGCCATCAAAAATTTCAAATACTCAAAAGTAAAAATATCCTTTGATGTCATATGTCTGGCAACCACCGCACTGATCACAGGCATTGGTCTCGGACGCATCAAAGGACTTGGAATTGGCACCGTTCTGGCCGCATTTACCATGGGAAAAGTAATCGGACTTGTCGGGGAAAAACTCGACAAACATTTCCGCTTCGTAACCTTCCGCACGGCACGCTCCTAAATTCTTATTTGTGTTCATGGCTACACTTAACGTATGAACGGCAAAATCGGAGCATCTTTCCTCAAACACTAGACGTTCACTACCCTCACTTCGCAACAGTTTTATCTCAGCCTTAGGGCTGAGATAAATGCTCCGCGAGGATGCGCAGCGATTCCATAAGGAAAAATGACAGTTTACACTGTCTGGAATCGCGCGCCAAGTCTCACAAGATCGACTTGAATGCAGCTCGCTCCCGGCTCCTATAGGACGCCACTGAAAAAGTGGTAAGTTTAGTATCGCAGGGCGTCAAATATGTGA
>NZ_QULX01000035.1:0-10943 GCF_003481835.1 Roseburia sp. OM02-15 | reverse complement strand
CATGAAATACTGTATAAGGAATTCTCATTTTGACTTGTACTATTTATATTCTAGCACCATGTACAGAAATTATGAAATATATTCATGAATACCTTCATATTGCGGAGCCTTTTGTCCCAGTAGTAAATACTGGAAATGGAGTGTTAGATTCATTGATAAATTACAAGCTAAATTATGCGACCAATCAACACATAGTTTTTAAAACGCATTTTGAAATCCCGGAGAATTTACCGTTTGATAATGATGCTTTATGTATTATTATTGGTAATGGATTAGACAATGCAATAGAAGCAGTGTCTAAGAATGCAGATAATAGTAAAAAATATATTGAATTATCGATATTTTACAAAAAATCTTGTCTATGTATTATCATTCAAAATCCTTATGATCAAGCGTTGGCGTATAATGAAAAGCATCATATCATAAGTACTAAGAAAGATATAGGGAATCATGGAATAGGATTATCATCAATTCAGATGGCATTAGAAAAGTTTCATGGAAATATGTACATTAATGCGGAGCAATCTATTTTTACGTTGAAAATGTTAATGTATGATAATAAATGTTAAATATAGTCTGTAATTGAATGTATGTCAATCACAGAAAAAAGAATATTGAATATAATAGAGTATTTTCTTAAAAGTCAGATTTAAGAAAATGCTCTTTTTTTATGCGTATATATATGCGCTTTAAACAGGTATTAATTATCGTAGACTAAAAAAGTTTCAGAGATAATTTCTATCGAATATTTACTTTAAAATCAAAAATGCACAATAAGCACTTAAAACTGCTGATGTAAAAGATAAGTGATTTGTGAGTGCTAATTTGTTTTTTGATGTGGATTAAATATAAAAAGCCAAGAAGTAGTTTACTATTTTTTCCTTTATTTCTCTTTAGATTTAAAGGAGAAAATATATGTTATATAAAATTGTAGTTGATGCAAAGAATGGGGATCAGGATGCAAAAATGAAACTAATCAATAAATTTATGCCTGTTATAAGAAAATGTTCAAGAAAATTGTATAGTGAAGATGCGGAAAATGAGATGATTCTTTTTATATTAGAACTAATTCCTAAAATTCCAGACAATTTACTTCGACCAGAAAATGATGGAAAAATCGTAAATTATATATCAATTTCGGTAAAAAATCATTATTCATATTGTATACGGAAGAAAATGCAGGAGAAAGATAAAATCCCATTTTCTGACTTATCAGAAGAACAATTGCATCTATTAGAAAATGAATTATCTACGAATGATGAAATGAACAAATTGATTCAGGATGATTTGGATATTAGTTTGAGTGAAAAGGAATATAAGGTAATAGTGATGTTTTATTTTGAACAGTATTCTATAGCTGAAATTGCCGAAGAATTTAATGTATCTCGGCAGGCGGTTAATCAGATGCGTTGTAGAGCTATAAATAAATTACGAAAAATTTATTAAATTCTTTTAAATACGAACTTTACATATCGTAATAAAAATTGTCTTTTAATTATAAATGATCGATCATTAAAAAGTAGTAGCAAAGGAGAAAAAATTATGTCAAATATGTTGTTGATTAACAAAAGTGGAAAAACAATGCCTGTTTATTCTACGGATGGTGGAAACACTGTAATTGGTCATATTTACGATCGAGAAGCGTATGTATATGATTCTGATGCAGGCGGCGATGGTGTATTTAATCATGTTAAATTCTTAGATGCATCAGGCAACTTTAGATGGGGATATTTAAATTTCCCACCAGATAAAGGATGTACATTTTGTACAACATGGCCGTATAAATATAATGTTACAATTTCCGGGAAAAAATATAGTACATATTTGTTACGGAAAGATTGTAAAGCATATTATCCAAGCGGAAAATACTGGAAAACCATTCCGGCAGGTCGTCAGGTGGCAACTAATAATGAGACTATGGGAGAGAACTATCCGTATTTAAAATCTATTGATTACTATCAGGGAGACACTGGATGGGAAAGAGTATGTGGAAATTACGGTTTTGTAGACACTGGCATCAGAAGTGGATCTCGATATAATAAAATCGCATTTTATGGTGGGTGGTAAGCACAAACCTTTTATAGAGATATGTGAATAATGTAAAAAATCTCCTAGTACCAGTTTGGTACTAGGAGATTTTTTATTGCGGAATAAAGGTTGCTTGATCAATGTTAATTGGAGAAAATGTGGTGGAATAATAGCCGGTAATATCAGAAGATTCAGAATCATCATCAATTTGGATGGAGTGAGTCTCGTTTCCCATGTTTTTTCCACAGGCATACATATTATTGTCCGTTTTTAAAATAAATAAATTATCATATGTATACTTATAAGTCATAGCCCAATATGGCTCCCAATAATCAACAACAGAATTTAATTGCATAGTTTCTGACCAAACCATTAGGACATTATCAGATACTTTTGTCGCTTCTTTTACATATTCATCTTCAGTAGGGATTCCACATTGTCCCCAAAAATTGCTTCCCCATATATAAAGTTCGTTATCATTTGTTATTGCAGCAGCAGTCCAATCTCCACAGGAAACATATTTTACGTTTGAAAGCATTAAATGCGGTGTATTATAGACCATCGGCTCTTCTGCAATGTCAATTTGATGTATACCGTAAGTGCGTCCCCACCAATATGCATCACCATTATTTTTTAGAACAGCAATGCTATACATTCCAGCACTGGCATATGAGACATCTGTCATTAAAAGTTTTGGGGTATACTGTATATTTTGACCGATTGGTATATCTACTGGATCGTTTTGCGCATCTATATTATTTAAAAGAATTCCATCAAGATTATCTCCGACACCATAGAGGTCACCGTTTTCTGTTAGGTATATCAAAAAATATCCATTAACAGAACAATCCACATGAACAACATTTTCAGCTATTTTTTTATAATCAGTGTAATATGTTTCAGTATTATTTGTATCTTCTGGATGATTAATACCTAACTGTCCAGATTCATTACGTCCACATCCCCATAATATATGATTTTCATCTATATAGAAGCGATTTGAACCAATTACTTTATTTGTAATATAGCATTTTGTAATGTTAAAATCTGTATCCCAAGTTTGGCTTAAAAATCCTTCTGGAGCATAAAATGACTTTTGGGTGTTATTTGTGCTTGAAGTAGATGTGCTATTTTCAGATGAAGAAGAAACTGTGTCTGAAAGTGGAACAGAATTTATTTTTGTAGAACCACACCCAATTAATAGAGATGAACTAAGTAATAAAGACATAATGAAAAATTTAAATTTCATAAATTGAATACTCCTTTCGATAGAGATTGATTTATAAATTGATTTTATCATTATATATAAAAACAGACAAGAAAAAATGGAAATGGTGGTTTACAAGTGACTGTAATATAGCTCTTTTATTTATAGATGATCGATCATTTATAAAAATTTATAGGAGGAATGTTTAATGGCAAACAGATTATTTATTAATAAAAGTGGGCAGACACTTACTGTAAGAACTACAACATCTGATACCTCGGCAATTGTTGGGTACATTTATGACAGAGAAGCGTATGTATATGATTCTGATGCAGGCGGCGATGGTGCATTCAACCATGTTAAATTTTTGGATGCATCCGGTAATTTTAAATGGGGATATCTTAATTTTCCACCGGATGGATGGAGTACCAGTTGTATAAGTTGGCCATATAAATATAATGTATTAATTTCAGGTACAAAATATAGTACATATTTGTTACGGAAAGATTGTAAAGCATATTATCCAAGTGGAAAATATTGGAAAACAATTCCAGCAGGTCGTCAGGTCGCAACTAATAACGACACCATGGGAGAGAATTATCCGTATTTAAAATCTATTGATTACTATCAGGGAGATAGTGGATGGGAAAGAGTATGCGGAAATTATGGTTTTGTGGACACTGGCATTAGAAGTGGGTCTCGATATAATAAAATTGCATTTTATGGCGGTTGGTAAAAGTAAAAATAAAAATATAAGGAGTGGAAGTCAATCCACTCCTTGCAAAAATAATAATGAGTTAAAGGAGCAGACAGATAATGGATGAAATGATTTATAAAACACAGGTGTGGTTGAATGAAACATATGGTGGTAAGACGGGTTATAATTCTTTAAATCTGGACAATGAAAAAATTGCGGGAAAAACAAATTGGACTACTATTTATGCATTGACAAGAGCATTACAGATTGAATTAGGAATTACATCAACCGCGGATAATTTTGGTAATACTACGATTTCTAAGTTTAAATCACGTTTTCCAAATGGAATTAGTCAGCAGGCTGAAGATAGTACAGAAGAAGATAACATTTATGCAATCATTCAGGGGGCATTATGGTGTAAAGGGTATTCAGCGGTGTATGGAGCAATTACAAAACAGTTTAAATCTTCTGTAGCAAGTAGTATTAAAAAAATGAAGGCAGATGCTGGATTATCAAATGCTAATGCTACAATTTCAGTAGATTTAATGAAAGCATTATTATCTATGGATCAGTTTGTACTTTTGTCATCATATGGTGGAACATCAGAAATTAGAACAATTCAGCAGACTTTGAACGGTAATTATGCTAATTATGTGGGAATTATTCCTTGCGATGGTGTGTATGGAAGATCCTTAAATAAAGCATTGGTAAAAGTTTTACAGGCTCTGGAAGGATTATCTCCATCACAGGCAAATGGTAACTTTGGACCTACTACAACAGCAAAAATTACAAAATTAATTGTAAATAGCAAATCATCTGGAGAATATGTAAAGTTAATGCGTTACGCGCTGGCTTGTAATGGATATTCAACTGGATCCTTTTTAAATACATGGGATTCAAAACTTGAGAATTCTATTACAGAATTTCAGGGGATGTATGCATTACCTATTACCAAAATTGGAGATAAAAATACTTGGATGTCTCTGTTGACAAGTAAAGGAAATCCAGATAGATCTTCAACAGCATGTGATTGCTCTACTATCTTGAATTCAAATAAAGCTACTGCTCTTTATGATGCTGGTTATCGATATGTTGGAAGATATTTAACAGGAACCGTAGGAGGAACAACTTCAAAAGCAATGACTCGAGATGAAATTAAAAGTATTTTTGCAGCGGGGTTAAATATTTTTCCAATTTTTCAGGAGGGAACACCGAGTTTAGATCGCTATACGAAAGAAGAGGGACTTGTAGAAGGAAAGAAAGCATATAAAGCAGCATTAGCATTAGGAATTCCTCAGGGAACCATTATTTATTTTGCTATTGACTATGATGTAACTGATGCTCAGGTTACATATGTGAAAAATTACTTTAAAGGCATTAATCAGATTTTCAATCAGTCAAATTTTTATCAAGTAGGAATTTATGGCCCACGAAATGTGTGCTCTAAAGTATGTACAGCTAATCTTGCTAAAAGTAGTTTTGTCAGTGATATGTCTACTGGATTTAGTGGAAATCTTGGATATCCAATTCCAGACAATTGGGCATTTGATCAGTTTGATGAATATACATTTACAAGTGGAAATGCATCATTTGGATTAGATAAAGATGCATTCTCAGGCAGAGATAAAGGTTTTAGTATGATTAATGAAACAACTATTCTGCCAGATCTAAGCATGTATGAGAGAGTGTTGATGGCAAAAAGATTTTTTGCTAATTTCGGAATTAATCTTTTGCCAAATATGGATTTACTTTTTAATGTATCTTACACAGCAGATTTTGGAAATATGGAGATTACATATTCGTTTAGTGAAAAGAAAAAAGATGACAGTTCAGATGCAAATGTTTCTACTACAATAGATGTAATAAATGGTAGTGTAAGTGAATCTGTATCTAATGTAATGGGGGCGGCATATGGCGGCTTAGGCAATGAATATACTGTCGATATTGGCTTTGATTCTGTGACTACTATGATGGGATTAGTTTCTACAATAGAAAATGGTTCAATTGCTGTTAGAGGCGGTATGGATTCTACTGGCTGTTTTGTGATGAAATACGAGGTAGAGCAAATTGTAAGAGAGGATGATGATACAAAATATTATCAGTATTATGAAGTGGAATGCAAATTTAAACCTTATGAGAAAGATGATACGTCAACTCAACCAGAGTATTCTTTTGAAAAAGCATATGACATTAATTGGGGAGAGGTAGGAGTTGCTATCGCGGCGGTAGCAGTAGTCTTTGTAGCTGTAGTAGCTGTTGTTGGTTCATATGGAACGGCTGCACCAGCAGCTGCAGCTATGCTCTCAGTTGCCGCTAATTTGGCATATGCTTATAATTAGGAGTTAGCTAAAAATATGTTTGTGAAATCAACTTTAAAATAAGTTTCTGACAAAGGAACACCAGTTACGGTAAGTGCCGGTTCTGGTGTTCTTTTGCTTGTTATGTTTTTGTTAAATTAATATTTAAAGCACAAATACACTTAGTAAATTTGAATATAATATATTATTGAATGTAAATTTTATAAGTGTGGAATAACTTAAATACTAGACAAATTTTCCTTTTACTCATAGGCTGAATTGAAAATCTTGTTGACTATAACTATAAGATAAATTATAATACATACACTGATTATGTAAGGGAGGATATGCAAATGGATGCATTGTACAATATTGATAGTACGGTTACTTGGAATGAATATAAGAGATTTTGTAAAGTAGTTCGAAAGAGTAATAATAAACGTAAGACGTTTACATGTGTTTGTTTAATTATTGTATTACTTTTATCAATTTTATTGATCAAGGTACACGTATATTATCCAACTGCTTTGGCTATTCTTATATTATTAGTGGGTTATTTAACAGGTTTTGTTAAGCAAAGAAACGAAGTTAAACGTGCATGGAATACGAATAAGGCAATGCAAAATAGTGTACATCACTATTTGTTTTATAATGAATATCTTGAGGATAAGACCTCCACAAGTATGGCAGAATTAGCATATAATAAAATTCACAGAATAATGATTACGGATACAAATATTTACATTATGTCTGGGGCAATACAAGGATTAGTGATTTCAAAAGAGAATTGTAATGAAGAGTTTCTTTCTTTTATTTCTTCAATTAAGGAAAAGTATCATGTATGATAATTTTATTATAAATTATAGAAAGTAGTAGTGTAAATTTGATTTGAGTAATTGATTTCAAGACAATTTAACCATCGTTTGCTTGAGTATTTATAGGTTATATTTTAAAAATGTTGTTCGAATATAGAACTTAGTTTGAAACTGTGAAATTTTTTCTGTAAATTCATTAATAACAGGTTCTTCTATGATAAAATAAAAATCATAGGAGAGCCTTTTATTCTGGCAAAACAAATGAAACCAGTACATCGTGTACAAATGACAGAAGGAAAAAATATCATTCACTAACTACTTGATGAAATTGCGGAAATTCTTCAGGATGCACTGAAAGACTTTCTTGGTGAAAACATTAAGGCGCTGATGGAATCCGAAATGGATGAACATTTTGGCTATCGAAAATTTGAGCGTTCTAACAGTGACAATTATCGAAATGGTTATAAGCAAAAAAGAGTTAACAATAGTTATAAAGTAGGGAAATTGATGTTCCACTGGATTGTCAGACTACATTTGAACCGTAGATTATAAAAATGCTAGAAAGATGTTTCAGATATTAATCATAAAATCATTTTTTGTATGCGAAAGAAATAAGTATATGACAGATTTCATAGAGTATTGAATATATTTATCGATTTGAAACATTGGCAAGGATTAATTTAGATGTAACAGATAAAATATGCCACAAATTGGAGACTGACAAAGCAGTTTGTTGGTGAATATTTCGGTCAGCAAGTCTACACTGTCCGGTTATTAGGAAACCAATTGGCAATTATGTAGAATATAAGAAATCTCGCAAATGTATAGCCGGCTTATGCCCCGCAAAGTGGCTCTGGGTTTGACATTGGCTCAGTTTCTTATCAATTGTAAACAAGCCAATCAAGGTGGTTCTTGCTCCGAAATAGTGGTTTCCATATTACTGTAATCATGGTTTCTTACAGCAAGAATATCCTGCAGGATTCTGTCTCTAGCAATGGTATTATCCGTAAGTTTGTAGTTTACATCATTCTGAGCATTAACATGGAAAGAAAAAAGTACTGACAATTAGTATCTGTTATGAATGATCTGAAGCCCCGCTGGGTAAAAGATGTATTAATTATCTGTGTAGATGGTCCGACAGAAATTAAAGAAACTGTTGCAGTTACTTTTCTAAAATAGAGTATCAGCGTTGTATTGTGCATCAGGTAAGAAATACTCAAAAATACTCGAATCCCATGGTATGTTGGAAGATTTGAAGCAATGAAAAAAAGATTGCACGTTGATAAATGAAGTATTATGTATGAAGGTTGCTTGCTTGAATAAGGAATTTAACTGTGGGTTAATGCAGGCAAAGGCAAAAAAGTGTTGCGGCAACGATTTATTCGTTGCCGCAACACTTTTTTTTATTCTGCAATAAGATCGAAATTGCTTGATAACATAGATCCAGCAGAGTAGTGGAGACGAACAAAACCATTATAATATGTAATTTTTCCATCTTTTTTGTAAGCGTTTATAGCTAAATTTTCTTTTTGAGTTTTTCCAGCGGTACCTGTATTAGTGTAAATATAGTTCCCGGCATTTAAAACAAACTGTACATAGTTATTTTTGTCTACAATAGATAAATTCCTTCGTAATTTGAAACGATAATTTGTTCCAACCACAGAACTATTTACTTTTACGCCTGAATAAATCATATTTTCTACATTAGAAGGTTCAATAAATCCCTTAACCAGTTTACCAGAAGAATTTCTAAAGTAAATTTCTAATGTAGGATTAACCGAACTAACGGGACCTAAAACAATGAATCCTTCTCCAGTATACAGTTTTCCTGGGCTGGGATTGCAATCAATACCATCTGATAATGCAGTATTACTATAGACTTTTTTTAATCCACCTTTGTTTCTTGCGTGATATGACATTTTTTTCCTCCAAATTATATATTTGTAATGCATTACATTTTATAAAGAGCAGGTTGTTGGATAAATTGTAAATATATATTTGGATTATTTATAAAGATGTAAAAACACTTTTAATTTACATCTGAATAAGAAATTTGTCTTTATAAAGTGAAAGCTATAAAAATATTTTTATAACACAATAACAAAGAGATGAGGTGAATGCAATGGAACAATTGCTAATGCAGACTTATACGATTGTATTGCCTATTTTGTTAGGTTACATTGTTTGGTTATTGAAAAGCCAGACGAGGGATCGTAATGCATCTAAAAAAGGTACGATGTTGCTTTTGAGGATGCAACTAATAGAATGTCACGATAGATACATGGAGCAGGGGTATATTTCTACAAATGCATATGAAAATTTCTGCAAAATGTATGATGTCTATCATGAACTTGATGAAGATGCAACAATTGTTAAGATGAAATTAGAAATTGAAAATTTGAAACTTACAGAGAAAGGAAAATAGAAATGAAATCAATTAATTGGCGTGTGCGCTTAAAAAATAAAAATTTTTGGGTTACATTTATTCCTGCAATGATGATGCTGGTACAGGTGATATTAAGTATATTTGGATATTCTTTTGAAGTTGAAAAAGTACAAGGTAAATTACTAGATTTAGTGGATGCGGTATTTACAGTATTAGTTATCGTGGGAGTAATTAATGATCCAACAACAGTAGGATTGTCTGATAGTAAAGCTGCCATGGAATACTCTCAACCAAAATAATAATTGGAGAAAATAGATATGACAGAAAATGAAATTCGACAAAATGTTGTTAATACTGCAATAAGTTATTTGGGTTATAACAAGCAGGATGGTACATATAAAAAAATTATAGATAGGTATAATACATATCAACCCTTACCGAGAAGCTACAAGGTTACCTATAAGGATTATTGGTGTGCAGTTTTTGTATCTGTAATTTCTATGTTATGTGGTTTGACAGATATAATGTTTGTAGAATGCAGTTGCAATGTAATGATTGAGTTGTACAAAAAAGCTGATCGCTGGCAGGAAGCAGATGATTATGCCCCGTCAAAGGGGGATTTGTTACTATATGATTGGGACGATAATGGTCAGGGTGATTGTACAGGAATGCCAGATCATATTGGTATTGTTGTAGAAGTGTCTGGGAATATGATGAAAGTAATAGAGGGAAATAAGGGAAATGCTGTTGCATATCGAAATATACAGGTGAATGGACGATATATTCGAGGATATTGTTTACCAGATTATGGAAGCAAAGCTCAAAGTACAATCACGAATCAACAGATTTCAAAAACAGCAGAATCAAATAAATCAGAGAAGAAAGTTGCATATGCGAAAGAAAAAGAAAATACATATGCAGGTAAATATTTGATTATTGCCAAAGAGGGACTTAATTTACGGTATAAACCAGGTGAAATATCACAAGATAATCTTATTCTGACGATTCCATATCAGGAACAGGTCATTTGTTATGGATATTATACAACGATAAAAAATGTGAAATGGTTTTTGGTTACCTATAATGATTTAATAGGTTATGTATCTTCAGAGTATTTAAAAAAAGAACAGGTATAAGTGGTATTGAAAGAAACGTTTGGTGGGATCCAAAACCCTCAGATTATACGCATTTTGGACTTGCCATGTTTCATGAAGTTTCCACATGCAGGAAACTGACGTATATAAACAATATCAGTCATAGATCAGGATCAGACCTGAAGAAATCATATGTCCCGTTGGGACAGCAAATCATAGGTGGGAGCATATCCCCACGATCAGAACAGATGTGGCAGCATCGTCGAATGGGCAGGAGATCGCCTGCGAGAAATCAAAATACAATCGGGGGAACCCCGTTTATACATAGATAGAAAGAAGGAATCCGCACACTGGTGCGGATTCAGACTGTAGACAAACTTGGTGTTGGGTGTTATATCCAGCACCATTTTTCTTTTAAA
>NZ_QULX01000034.1:0-15738 GCF_003481835.1 Roseburia sp. OM02-15 | reverse complement strand
CTTGAAAGTGTAATATTTATAGGGATAATCAAAAATCAGATATAAAGTTTATATACAAATTTATTATCAGTATAACATGCACTAGTAAATAAATTCTTTAAGATTTACAAAAAATCAGCCAAGGTCATTTGACCATTGATCCAGCTTTTCTGCTTTGCCTTATGTACCTTATCATCCGGCATCCGATTTCCGATTAAAAACGGCGATGTCGGATCATGTCTGTTATAATTTGCTTTTACCGTATCCGCATCATAATTTGCATAACAATACCGGCACAGATGCAGGCAGGTATTATAAGCTCCGATGTCAGCGCCCAACAGACAGGCACATTCCTTTCGAAGCTGGTTCCTCTTTGGAAAATCCATACTTGTATGTACTGCCTGTTCATAAATCTGTTCTGTCATGCAGCCGCTGCAGTCTGCACCATATACTGACAGTTCATCGCCTTCTCCACATGGACGAACCGTCATGCCATGTTCTGCAGCAATCTCAATCATTGCCTTACCAAGATACAGACGATCTTCTTTTTCCACAGCCCGCACTTCTGGAAAATTTTTCCGTACTTTCTGATATAGATCTATAAAACTGATCACGCAGTTTTTGGTATATCCTTCCAGCACAGATGCCATATGCGTAAATAGCCGGATATGATAATCCATTGTATATGTTTCATTCAGAAAAATTGGATCATATCGCCAGCCAATTGAATCAATTCCTACGATCTCAGACAATTTTTGAAATGTAGATAGCACACGCGCTTTATCTGGAACCATCGGTTCAATTTCTTTTCCATAGGGAGTAATTGTCACATACCAATACATGCCATAGGGTTGCAATAAATCCATATATTTTAGCATTGGTTCCGGATTTTTTGTGCAAAACCCGATTAAATCTACCACGGAAGGATCAAGACTATATTCAGTTACCTGTATCGAATTATAGGGATTTCGCACACAGACAAATCCTTCCCGTATTCTGTTTGCAAACCAATCTGCATAAAATGCTGGAATGTCAGTACGCATACCCGTATGAATAATCATATGAAATCATCCTTCTTATTTTGTCATACTTTTAAATTCGCACTTAGAGTAGCGAAACACTCACTTATAACTGTCTCGTTCTGGGCAGAGATATGCCCGCTTATAACTATCTCAGTTAAAGGTCGAGATATACCTGCTGTTAAATGATTCGCAATTACAACTGCTCTAACAAGCCCTGTAGTCCATCTGTCTCATAAATCTTCTTATAATATGCAACTTCATCCTGAATCAGCTGATCGATCACACGCATGCCAAGCAGCTCCACCGGTGCTTTATCATCCGTCATAATATAATCTCCACCACTGTAAGCTACTGCATTTGTAGAAACCTTTGCCATCAGATTACGCAAATCAAACTCTGTCACCTTTGCTATATTTTTCTGTAATACATTCATCATATCCGCATCATCAGAAGCAAACAATTCGCGGTTTGTAGAACCGTCCACATCTACAGTATAGACATTTCCGAATACAGAAGAAATGGTATCAGACAGATACTGGTTGATATTGCCCTCTCCGCTGCCACGCATATTCATATTTACAACCATGACGCCGTCATCTGTCAGATGCTCTTTTACCATGCTGAAAAATTCTTCGGAAGACATCTGAAACGGGATCGTAATATCCTGATAAGCATCCACCATGATCACATCATATTTTTGGTCTTCTGCCTGCAGATAAGCACGTCCATCATAAGTTGTCACTTTTACATCATCCGGCAGGGAAAAATATTTCCGGGAAAGGTCGGTGATTTTTTTATCAATCTCCACACCTTCCATCTGCATATCACCAAAATATTTTTTACACTGTGTCGCATAGGTACCGGTTCCCATACCAAGAATCAGCATATTCATATCTTTTGTTTCTTTCTCTGGCACCATCAGCGGTGCTGCCATAGCATAATCGTAATACATTCCGGTCAGTCCATCTTCTTTCATATAGACAGACTGCACGCCAAACAATACGTTTGTGGACAGAATCACCTGTCGGTCATTTTCAGACACCTGCAGATAATTGTAAATAGACTCTCCTTCGTAAGTTAGATCTTTCTGCCAGAATGCAAAAGAATCAGAATAGCCCAATGCACAGCAAAGTCCGAAGATCACACATGATGTGATCACTTTCTTTTTCCCGGTATGAGTTGTAAGAAAATAAATCAGACTCAGCACAATTAAAATTCCGGAAAAAATGAGAAATGTGATGGATGTTCCTACCGCCGGAATTGTTACAAAGGTCGGTACGAATGTTCCAATAATGCTTCCGATCGTATTAAATGCACCTAATGTACCTACCGTTTTTCCACTGTCCTCCAGACTGTCTACGGAATATTTTGCCAGAGACGGAGTTACTGTTCCAAGTAAAAACAGCGGGAATACAAAAATCACCATACATGCTACAAAAGCTGCTATAATCAGGAAATTGTTATTGACCGTAAAAATTAACAATGCCGAAATTCCAAGCACGATATATTTTCCAACAACAGGAATCAGTGCAATCCAGATCGCTGCAATCAGAATCCGGCCGTATAATTTTCCCGGATCCGGAGACTTGTCCGCGCTTTTACCACCGTAAATATTGCCCAGCGCCATGGCGATCATAATGGTTCCAATGATGATCGTCCATACAATCTGTGACGAACTGAAATACGGTGCCAGCAGTCGGCTTGCACCAAGCTCCACTGCCATGACAGACATTCCGGCGAAAAATTCCGTCAGATACAAAAATAACTTGTTCTTTAAAATGTTCATGACTTTAAATACCTTTTCCCTTTACTGTTACTTTTTTGTCAAAAATCTAACAACAGTATACCATAAATTTTGAAACAGTTTTTATTTTTTTGTATATCTTAATCCTATTCGTGTTCTATTCGCTTTCCATGTCCTATTTTTACTGAAAAACAGAATGATAGATTTGTGCTTGAGACCGCGAAATCACTGTACTTTTAGCGGATTTAGTGCTATTATGCTTAAGTGACATTTTTTGTCATTACATATATCTTAAATTTATGAGGTGAATGAGCTTATGAAACAAAAGAGTGGTTTTAGTGGACAGCTGGGATTCGTATTCGCAGCTGCCGGCAGTGCCGTCGGTGTCGGTAACTTATGGAGATTTCCATATCTTGCAGCAAAAGACGGCGGCGGTCTGTTTCTGATCATATACCTGGTACTTGTTTTTACGGTTGGTTTTACACTGCTGACTACAGATATTGCAATTGGTCGAAAAACCGGTAAAAGTGCAATTTATGCGTATCAGGAAATGAAAAAGAAATGGAAGTTTTTAGGTATTTTAACTTTCTTCGTACCTGTACTGATCATGACTTATTATGCCGTTATCGGCGGATGGATTCTGAAATACATTACTATTTATCTGACCGGTTCTGGAAAAGAAGCGGTGGAAAGTAACTGCTTTACAAACTTTATTTCCTCTCCGTCTTCTGTATGGTTCGGTCTGATCTTTATGTTTTTGACTGCACTGATTGTATACAACGGAGTGGAAAAAGGTATTGAGCGTGTATCCAAATTTATCATGCCGATACTTTTACTGATGGTCATTGGTATCGCGATTTTCTCACTGACATTAAAACATCCGGTAGAGGACGGAACTGTCAGAACCGGTCTGCAGGGTCTAAAAATATATCTGACACCTGATGTAAAAGGACTTACGGTAACAAGATTTTTACAGATTTCTCTGGATGCAATGAGCCAGTTATTCTTCTCCTTAAGCGTATCCATGGGAATCATGATTACATACGGCTCTTATGTAAAGAAAGATGTAAATTTAAATAAATCTATCTCCCAGATTGAGCTGATGGATACCGGTGTTGCTCTGCTTGCAGGTGTTATGATCATTCCGGCAGTTTATGTATTTTCCGGATTGGACGGTATGTCCGCAGGACCTGGTCTGATGTTTATCTCCCTGCCGAACGTATTTTATTCCATGGGACTGGCAGGACGAATCATTGGTCTGATGTTCTTCATTCTGACAGCATTTGCGGCACTGACTTCCTGTATTTCCGTACTGGAATCCATCACCGCAAACTGTATGGAATTATTCCATGCAGAAAGGAAAAAAGTCACCAGCATTTTAACGGTTATTTATCTGGCAGCAACTGCAATCATTGCACTTGGTTACAGCACATTTTATGTGGAAGCACAGCTGCCAAACGGAAGTACCGGACAGTTACTCGACATCATGGATTATATCAGTAACAGTTTTATGATGCCATTTATCGCACTGCTCTCTTCTATTCTCATCGGTTGGATCGTAAAACCATCCTGGATTGAAGAGGAAATGGAGTTAAATGGCAATAAGTTCAAACGAAAAAAATTGTATAACGTAATGATCCGCTATATCATGCCAGTTATTATGTTTATTCTGTTCCTGCAGTCCACCGGGTTACTGAATAAGATTGCTGGATAAATACGATATCTAATATCAAGCTAAAAATAAAAGGATTGATTGTTTGTACATAGATTATATGTACCGACATATCAGTCCTTTTTTCATCTTATACCTCTGAATCCATTCTAATATTTGAAATTCTACATCCATATGTCATTTCTCTTTTCTGTAATAAAAAATCCTGATTACTTTATGTACTCATGGTAATCGAATACATGAAATAATCAGAATTCTTAATCTTAAAGATTTTTAAAATATTTTATTTCGAACAGGTACGCTTATTTATTTTTCCGGTATAATCAAACTTGCCGTCGTTTTTCTCTTCCAACGCTTTGATCATATGGTAAGTATATTCGTTATATGGTGTCGGGATTTCAAGTTCCTTTCCCATGCGGATCAGTGCACCGGAAAACATATCAATTTCCGTATGTCGTCCCGCATCCAGATCCTGTAACGTGGAATAACGTGCCGAAGGCGGCACCGGACTTCCGTGTACAGAAGCAAATCCCGCTTTTGTCAGATCAATACCTTTTGCCAGCGCAATGGCTTCCAGTTCCTTTCGCAAGCCATCACTGATTGCCTTCATATGTACGCTGTCATGATAACAACCCACGCCTGCTCCTAAAATTGCCTGTGGTAGATTATTGCATACATTCAAACGGAACTTGCTCCACAATTCTGCCAGAATATGTTCAGTCGAAAAATAATGAATTCGGGTATCCTGAAATAAATGCTCAATTGCCCGCACACGATCACTGTCATGCGGTGCCTGTAACTCTCCGAAAAAGATACCAATCGTTGTTTCCGGATCAAAATAGTAACCAGTCTCTTCTTTATGAGAGGCTACTTTGATCAGGGAATATAATACATGGGATTCTCCCACTTTTTCGCCAATGATTTCTTCACTGTCTACGCCATTCATCAAGCTCATAACGGTGGTATGTTCTCCAACGATTTCTTTTATACTGTCCAACGCTCCCTGCAAAGAACCATATTTCAGACACACGATCAGCAAGTCTACATTGTGCACTTCCTGCGGTGCCCACACTTCCGGATGATATACCGTATCATTAATTACACATCCATCTTTTTTCAGACGCACCGCACGTTCTCCCTCTGCGATCACTCCAAGACGGATATCGTTTCGTGAAGATAAGCCCCAGATCACATAAGAACCAACGGCTCCTGCACCTAATACTGCCACTGATTGAATCAATTCTATTCTTCCCCCTCTGCATACTGTTCCAAATATTTATGTACAGAACGTGACATTTCTTTTGAAAAATCAGAATTGTATTTACGCTTACAAAATGCCATCATCCAATCTTCAAAAGATCTGTTATTGCAGTGCCCCGCAAACATATCTCTCAATTCATTTCCATCCATGCTTCGATAAGTATTCTCATGTACAATATACTTCTGATCTACACGCTGTGGTTTCGGTCGCTGCATTTGTTGTTTGGTTGGCCATCCAAACACAAGCATTGCCGCCGGAAACACATATTCCGGAAGCTGTAGCAATCTGCGCTGCTCCTCATAATTTTCGATAATATCTCCGATATAGCAGGAACCAATGCCAAAACTTTCTGCCGCCACAACAGCATTCTGCGCTGCGATCACAGCATCTGATACCGCTAGCATCAGATCACCCACATCCGGTTTGCGCGGTTCACTTCCTGCTTCTATAAATGCGTCATACCATTTTTTACAATCCGCACAAAATATCAAAACCAATGGTGCTTTTGCAATAAAAGGCTGATGATCGCAGGTATCCACCAGTGCTTCTTTCACCTTCTGATCTGTAATATTCAGTATGGTATACAACTGCTGACAACCTGCGGTCGGAGCCTGCGCTGCCGATTCCAGAATTACCTGTTTCATTTCTTCCGGAATCGGTCTGTCCTCATAGGCACGCACAGATTTTCTCTCATATATGCTTTTTATTATTTCATTCATATTATCCAATACCTCCTAACGCAATTCCAAGAATCAGCACAATAAAGCAAACTGCCACATACAAATATTTGCAAATCGGATAATAAAGTTTTGTAAACGGCTTTGTTCTTCCTTTGTTAACCTGTGCCTCCACGTATTTTTTACCACATACCCAGAAAAACATAATCGCTGCCAGTCCTGCTCCCAGCGGGCAGATATAGATAGAAAGCACATCCATCCAACCGGATACGATTCCCTGGATTAAAAGTGAAACACTCAAGCCAATCGCTCCGATAATCATACAGGCTGCTTTTCTTCCAACATGCAGCTTTTCCTGAACAGTTGCAATCGGTGCTTCATACAAATTGATCAGTGATGTCAGACCACCAAATAATACTGCCACAAAGAAAATAATGATGATCAGCCTGCCACCCGGCATGGACTTGATCAGATTTGGCAGATAGATAAACAAAAGTCCCGGTCCACCCTGATTCAACTTTGCGCCAGTCGTTGCCATCGCAGGAATAATCACCAATGCCGCCAGCATTGCTGCCAATGTGTCAAAAAATGCCACACGCCCTGCCGCTGCTGGGATATTTTCATGATCTGGCAGATAAGAACCGTAGATTAACGTTCCATTTCCAGCTACTGACAGTGAGAAAAATGCCTGTCCCAATGCAAAAATCCAAGTTTTTGGATCTGCTAATGCCACCGGATCAATACGAAAAATATAATGGTAACCCGTTGCCGCCCCCGGTTGAAATGCGATATAAATGCCAAGTCCAACAAACAAAAAGAAGAAAATCGGCATCATGATCTTATTTGCCGTTTCAATTCCATTTCCAACACCAAACATCAAAATTGCCATGGTAATGCACAAGATTAAAACCTGCCATCCATTATTTCCAAACGCAGATGCCATGCTGCCAAATTTATCCGCAAAATCATCCACATGCTCCGGCGCAAGCGTCGTTCCGGAAAAAGCACCTATGGCATATTTTAAAATCCATCCCATAACAACGGTGTAGCCGATGGCCATTGCCATGGAACCAACCACCGGTATCATACCAAGTGCTTCTCCGATTTTTCTTTTTCCATGCCGCTCACATGCAGTTCCAAATGCATCAATCGGACCAGACCTGGTTCCCCGCCCGAAGCTCATCTCTCCGATGACACCGGTAGATCCGATCAACACCACAAAAATAATATATGGGATTAAAAATGCTCCACCTCCATACAGAGATACACGAGTCGGAAACATCCATATATTACCCATCCCCACAGCCGAACCAATACAGGCTAAAATAAAGCCCCATCTTGATTGAAATGATTCTCTTTTTTCCATAAATACTCCTTATTTCAACTCACAGTCAATTTTTTTGCTGTGCCTTGCTCTTTCTGTCAGTGAAGGATACGTTTTTCACGCCACCACCACTACAGATATATTTCTTATTTCTTCTAAAATCCGCTTTTATAATAACGTTGAAAGATACTCAATATCTGCTTCCTGTGTAGACCAACTTGTTGCAAAACGAACAACGGTATGTTCATCATCCTGCTTTTCCCATACGCTGAAATCTACTTTTCCGCTCAGTTCCTGTAACTTCTCATTTTCCAGAATAATAAACTGCTGATTTGTCGGAGAATCCAAGTTAAAGCGATACCCTTTTTCTGCAAATAACTGCTTCAATTTTTCTGCCATATGAATCGCATGTTCACTGATTTTAAAATACAGATCGTTCGTAAAAAGCGTATCAAACTGAATCCCAAGCAGACGTCCCTTTGCCAGTAACGCGCCATGCTGTTTGATTTGTGTCACGAAATACTTCGGTGCACGACGATTGGTAAATACAACTGCTTCTCCACACAAAGCACCGACTTTTGTCCCGCCAATGTAAAAAACATCACACAACTGCGCCAGTTCTTCCAATGTCACATCATTTTCACTGCTGGCAAGTCCATAGCCAAGCCGCGCTCCGTCAACAAATAACGGAAGATTTCTTTTCTTGCATACCTCATAGATTTCCTGAAGTTCCTTTTTGGAATACAACGTTCCATACTCTGTCGGGAAAGAAATATAAACCATTCCCGGAAATACCATATGTTCGTAACTGTCATCCGCATAAAACCGCGCCACATAGTTTTCCAGATCGGCAGTTGCAATCTTGCCATCTTTACCTGCAAGGGACAATACCTTATGTCCGGTGTACTCGATCGCACCTGCTTCATGTACATTGACGTGTCCTGAATCTGCCGCAATTACACCTTCATACGGTTGTAACATCGTGCTGATTACAATCTGATTGGTCTGTGTTCCACCAACCAGAAAATAAACCTCTGCATCCGGGCAATGACAATACTGTCTGATCTTCTCCGCTGCCTGTGCACAGTATAGATCTGTCCCATACCCGGACAAATTTTCCATATTTGTCTCTGCTAATCTCTTTATAATTTCCGGATGTGCTCCGGCTACATAATCACTTGCAAATGAAATCAAAATATTTTTCCTCCATATAAAGCAGACATAAGCAATCCGCTTTCACTACTTACTCATGAACGCAGTCGCTTTGCGGCCTGCGTTCAAATACATACTCTTTAATTTTAACATATTTCGCCCTTTTCTTCCATGAAAAAAGTCTGTTTCCGGAAATTTTGAAAATTTGCAGGGATTTCTTATATAAAACATGGTGTACATAACCGTTTAATAAGAAAACTTAGAGACAACAAAAAAGATGTGGAAATCCACTGTTATGCGAATTTTCCACATCTCGAAAAATCAAATATTCAAATATTTAAAAATCCAACTTTTGCTTTTATATAAATCTTATGCCTGAGGACCTGCAGAAACAAGCGCTTTACCAGCTTCGTTTCCTTCGTATTTTGCGAAGTTTTTAACAAATCTGTCTGCCAGATCTTTGGCTTTTGCTTCCCACTCAGAAGCATCTGCGTAAGTATCACGCGGATCAAGGATTGCCGGATCTACGCCCGGAAGCTCTGTCGGTACTTCAAAGTTGAAGTATGGAATTGTCTTTGTCGGAGCATTTTTGATATCACCATTTAAGATAGCGTCGATAATTCCACGTGTATCTTTGATAGAAATACGTTTTCCTGTTCCGTTCCATCCTGTATTTACAAGGTAAGCTTTTGCTCCGCTCTTCTCCATTTTCTTAACAAGTTCTTCTGCATATTTTGTCGGATGAAGCTCAAGGAAAGCCTGTCCGAAGCATGCGGAGAAGGTAGGTGTCGGCTCAGTGATTCCACGCTCTGTACCGGCTAATTTTGCTGTAAATCCAGACAGGAAGTAATACTGTGTCTGCTCCGGTGTCAGAACAGATACCGGCGGAAGTACGCCAAATGCATCTGCGGACAGGAAGATTACATTCTTAGCTGCCGGTGCGGAAGAAACCGGGCGAACAATATTTTCGATATGGTTGATCGGATAAGATACACGTGTATTCTCTGTTACGCTCTTGTCAGCGAAATCAATTTTGCCCTCTGCATCCAGACTAACGTTCTCAAGCAGAGCGTCACGTTTGATTGCATTGTAGATATCTGGCTCAGATTCTTTGTCAAGGTTGATAACTTTTGCATAGCATCCACCCTCGAAGTTGAATATGCCGTTGTCATCCCAGCCATGCTCATCATCACCGATCAGGAGACGTTTCGGATCTGTGGAAAGTGTAGTTTTACCTGTTCCGGAAAGTCCGAAAAAGATTGCTGTATTCTCACCGTTCATATCTGTGTTTGCAGAACAGTGCATGGAAGCGATGCCTTTTAACGGAAGGTAATAGTTCATCATGGAGAACATACCTTTTTTCATCTCTCCGCCGTACCATGTATTTACGATAACCTGCTCACGGCTTGTGATATTGAACATAACTGCTGTCTCAGAATTCAGACCCAGTTCTTCGTAATTCTCAACTTTTGCTTTGGAAGCGTTGTAAACGATGAAATCCGGCTCAAAGTTCTCAAGTTCTTCTGCTGTCGGCTGGATAAACATGTTTGTTACGAAATGTGCCTGCCAAGCAACCTCAACGATGAAACGGATTGCCATACGTGTGTCTTTGTTTGCTCCACAGAATGCATCTACTACATACAGTTTTTTGTTGGAAAGCTCTTTGATTGCAAGATCTTTTACTGCGTTCCATGCTTCCTGTGTAGCCGGATGGTTGTCGTTTTTATATTCATCAGAAGTCCACCATACAGTGTCCTTGGAATTCTCATCTACTACAATATATTTATCTTTCGGAGAACGACCTGTATAAATACCTGTCATAACATTAACTGCGCCAAGTTCGCTGACCTGACCTTTTTCATAACCTTCCAGTTCCGGTTTGGTCTCTTCCTCAAATAATAAATCATAAGAAGGATTGTGTACAATCTCAGTTGTGCCGCTAATGCCGTACTTGCTTAAATTGATTTCTGCCATTTTACCTACCTCGTCCTTTCATTACTGTAATCTAATAGAGTACTTAATTCGAACCTATACTATCATTAAAGCCAGAATTTGTCAATAATTTATCAATCTTCTGTGTCAATTTTGTACTCAAATTAATACATTCTATACAATACAAAAAAATACGACCAGAAGTCAAGCGATTTCAATCAAAAATTTTTTTTAATCAGCACAAAATTACCGAAATCATCTCTGTACTGTCTTTGGCTGAAAGGCTTCGTTTATCCAAAAGCAAATTCCATATCAGACAGATATCATTTTTAATCAGAAAATATTATAATTCCTTCTTTTTCATGATACGACAGCTGCACAGATATGACACTGCTGCCATTCCCCCTGCCACAAGCAGGCTGATCATATCCACAGCTATATCCCCTATCACTCCGAAAACAGACAGTATAACTGTACTTTCTCCATCCAGCATTCCACTTTTTTCTGCCAGAAAATAAATCATGATACCAGTAAAAACAGAAACACCAATCACCAGCAGACGGCTTTTTTCCACACCAAATTTTAACTGCAACGGAAGAAGCAGAGACAAAAATAAAATCGCAATTGGCAAAAAAGCAAGTCCTTTCAGCATTTCTTCCTCAAATAAAGTTTGCGTATGATTTACAGTTAGGACAGCAAAATACAATATTAACGCAATAAACCAGGTAATGACTGCTCCTCCCATACAAAACAGATATTTTTCTCTGACATACATTTTTCGGTCAATCGGCAACGTAAATAAAAAGGCAAGTCCATGATCCATCTCATCATAAGAAAGTGTAGAAACCAAAAATGCTGCCATCATAAAAGTGGCGTAGCCCACTATAAAAGGATTTTTTTGTGTAACCCCAAGTACAATCACAAGTGCAATAAAACACAGAAATGTCTGTTTGCTGTGCAGCAACAACCGGATATCTTTTTCTAACAATCCTCTCATCCTTGATAACCTCCCGTCATCATTAAAATTAATTCATCGATATTGCCATTTTCCACAGTGATTCCCGGACAGTTTTCCTGATAATAATCTTTGTGGTTTGTGAAACAGGCATAACCGTAGGATGTTTTCTGTTTTTTTAACAGATATTCCTGATCCAGATTGTCAAACTGTTCTTCGCTTACCTTTAATACCCCATATTGTTCTAAAATCACATCTGTTTCTTCATGTAATATCAACATTCCATCATGAATCAGATAAATATCATCACACAAATGCTCCAAATCGGACGCAATATGAGAAGTGATCAGAATCGAACGTTCTTCATCCTCTGCCATATAAGTCCTTAACATATCCAAAATATGATTTCTGGCTTCCACGTCCAAACCTGCCGTCGGTTCATCCATGATCAGGAGCTTTGCATGGTGACTGAGCGCTGTCAGCACCCGCAATTTAGCTTTCATACCAGTGGAATATTCACGGATTCGCTTCTTCTCCGGCAGCCTCAATTCCCGACATCCTTTTTCAAAGTAAGCGCTGTCAAAATCCGGATACATTTTTGACAAAATTTTCTGCACATCGACAATATTGAGATAGGTGCTGAACCCGGAGTCTGCCAGAGATGCTCCAATCTGTGCTTTTTCTGTCATACTTAACTGATGAATATTTTTTCCAAATACAGATATTTCACCGCTTTCAGCTTCCGTCAGTCCAAGTATTAATTTGATCGCCGTACTTTTTCCGGCGCCGTTTTTTCCCACAAGACCTGTGATCTGCCCACTCGGGATCTCCATAGACAGATCCATTTGAAACGTTCCATATGTCTTGCGGACATTTTTCATTGTGATCATTACAAATCCTCCTGCTTCCTACGCTTCCTCCAACAGCAGACTTACGATTTCCAGAATTTCCTCTTTGCTCAATCCGACATTTTTTGCCTGATCGATGGCTTTTTCGAATTCTTCTTCTACTGCTCTCCTGCGTGCTTCCAGTGCCAGCTGTTTGTCCGAAGCGGTAACAAATGTTCCTTTTCCATGAACAGTTGTCACAAATCCAGATTCTTCCAGCTTGTCGTAAGCTTTTTTTACAGTCAGTGCACTGATGCGAAGTTCACCTGCCAGCTTTCTCACAGAGGGAAGCGCCTCTTCCTCTACCAGTGCTGACTCAATAATTTCTGTTTTTATCTGCTCCATAAGCTGCTCGTAAATGGGCACCATGGAAGAATGATTTAAAATAATATGCATATTGATGGGACCTCCCTTACAGCTAACAGTATATAACAGTGTACATCTGTTGTCAACTGTTATATACTGTTTATCTTCAAAATATCTTTTTTATGCAAAAATCACCGGTATTACAATAGACATTCCATCTCATCCGATCAAATATCTACCGTAATCCGGTGACTTATCTATATTTTCCTGTTATAACATCCTTATACGTTCTGAATATTTTTCTATTATATGCTATATATGGTTACTTATCCTTAATAAAAATCACATACACTCTAAAAAAGTCCATATGTTTCTACTTCACATTCATCTGTGTTGCAAGCGCGGAAAGCAACGTATCCTTGAAAACCGGCTTGCTGACATGTTCATTCATACCAGCTGCAAGACATTTTTTTACATCTTCCATATAAGCATTCGCACTCATGGCTACAATCGGAATCGTTTTGGCATCTGCCCGATCCGATGAACGAATCTGTCTTGCTGCCTCATAGCCATCCATAACAGGCATCATCAGATCCATCAAAATGGCATCGTAATAACCTTCTTTCGAAATCTGATACTGCTCCAATGCCACTTTCCCGTTTTCTGCCTTTTCCACACTGGCTCCGGCTTCTTTCAATATGTACTCCGCAATCTCCATGTTTAGTTCGTTGTCCTCTACAACCAAAATCCGTTTTCCGGAAATATCCGCATTTTCCAAACGTTTCCTGCGCTGTGGTGGATTCAGATCAATCGCAAAAGGCAAGATTACCGTAAAACAGGTTTCCACTCCCGGTGTACTCTCCACCTGAATCGAACCATGCATCCGTTCCACCAGTTGTTTTACGATCGACATGCCAAGTCCGGTTCCACCATACTGAGAACGTCCCGCATTTTCACCCTGAATAAATGGCTCATATAATCTGGTTTCAATAAATTCCTTTGTCATGCCGATTCCGGTATCGCGAATCTTAAATTCATAAGAAACCGATGTTTCCGACCGCTCCAGTTCACGCAAGCTTGTATAAATGGCGCCCTGCGGTTTGTTATATTTAATACTGTTTCCGTACAGGTTCACCAGGATTTTCTTCAGTTGCAACGGGCTTCCGATTAGATTTACATCCAGAACATCGTCATGCTCAGCATATACATGCAAACCTGCTTCTACTGCCTGAAACTCGATCATTTCCATAGTTTCTACACAGACCTGATCCAGATTAAACGGTTCCTGCTCCAGAACTACCGCATCCGTTTCCAGCTTTGTCATATCCAATACATCGTTTACCAGAGAAAGCAGATGTTTCGTACAGGCATCAATTTTTCCAATACATTCATCTACCTTTTCCTGATCCGAACGTTCATTTGCAATCATGGTAAGCATACCCATGATTCCGTTGATCGGTGTGCGGATATCATGTGACATATTTGCCAGAAATTCGGTTTTCACCTGATTGGCGCGCGTTTCATTTTCCACTGACTGCTGCAGTTTTCGGTTCACTTCAAAATACCGTTCAAATTCCAAAGAACGCTGTGTCTCCAATGCGGGGATCATCTTTGCATAAAGCGCATCCTTCCGCTCAAGCGCTGCCAGCATTCCACCTTTGTCGCCAATGCTTTTTGCATAGGTATACTTATATTCTTCCACTTTCAGACAGACTTTAAGTTCATCCGGATGCAGATTCACATATGCCTCCATACGTGCAAGAATTCCATATACCAGCGCGGTGTCTTTATCTTCCATTGCACAATCAAAAATTGCTTTGCAGGCATCGATAAACTCCGACACATACATTTCATCCATTTTATCAAGCACTTTTTTCTGAAATGTCTCATATTGTTCCCAGTTTTTCTTTTTAAATGCCAGAAGCATTCCACAGATCAGCAGATCATGCTCGACATATTGGTAGCCGTGATATTTTTCCACACATTTGTTATATGCCTCAGCTGATTCACGCAATCGGGACAGATTGTGGTAAATTGATGCCATATTCAGGTAAACATATGCACCCATTTTCTCATCCGAATCTCCCAGATACTGGTCTGCCATCAAAATATAACCAAGTGCTTTTACATAATCCTGTTGTGCAATATATGTCAGGGCAATATTGTTGTACTCATAGGAATAACGGCTCTTTTCTTTATGATTTTCTGCTATTTTCAATCCCCGTTTGAAAAAATACCGCGTCAGGATATACTCACCTTCACAGTATGCGATCACCCCCATCAGATTGAAACAGGAAATCAGCTCCGGCATATATTCGTAACTCTGATAATCTATAATCAGGGGCTCCAAAATTTCCTTCGCCGTCAGATAATCTCCCGCATGGTAATAGAGCAACGCTTTATAAAAACATGCCATCATTGCCACTTTTGTTTTTCCCGTCTCCTGGTTCATTACATCTGTATAAAAATTCAGCTGTTCCCGCTCTGGCAATGTACTGATCCGTTCTGTCTCTGCCAAAAATGCTTCGTAATTCATACTGTTTTCCTACCCTTATCTATCCTGTATCATTCACATATAGTAAAATAATACATAGAAAATCTTGGAAAAGCAATATTTTCCTGTGAAAAACAGTACACCCTCTTTTATTAGCACAAATCATTCGTTTTCATCCATGGTAGTCGTATAATAATATATTTCTCCCTTAAATTTTTGTTATAAAAAAGTGTCTTCGACACGTCAACTCCCCTGCCCCTCAATCATGAGGGGGTAGGGCTTTCTTTTTCTTCCATTTTCCTTCATAATAGTTTTATGAATATACTTCAAAAG
>NZ_QULX01000033.1:0-17413 GCF_003481835.1 Roseburia sp. OM02-15 | reverse complement strand
GTTTTAAAAGAAAAATGGTGCTGGATATAACACCCAACACCAAGTTTGTCTACAGTCTGCAAGGGACTTTAATGTCCCTTATGCTTTTCTCTTTTCTTGCGCCGTTTCAGTTCAAACATTCGCTGCTCTTCTGCCTCTTTTCTCTTGCGGCTTTTCTCTTTACGTTCCTGCTTGTTCTGTTCCTGCTGTAATTTCAACGCCTGTTGCGATTTTGTACCAATGCCTATTTCCAGCATCTGCTTCTTTGCTTCCCGCTGCATCCGTTTCGGATTTCTTTTGATATCCTTTACAACAGTTTCAACAACCGGACTGAATTTCAAACTGAAGTACCACTTTTGAATATATTCCTGTACTTCACAATCTTTTGGCTCTGCACCAAATGTTACCTTTGCCGCAGATAGTTTACCATCTTCGATGCGTTCAAAGATTCCCACCCAAAACGGCTCTTCAAAAAATACTGTCAGCTTTCCATTTACTTTGTCCATAAGAATCCCTCCTAAAATTGATTGAACAAAGAATGGACAACCCGGAGGGGCAGGTTACTTACCCTATTTATATAGGACGGCCGGGCTACCTACCGGCTCTGGCACATCAAAGATGTACGTTGCGTTTTTATCTTTGCGTTTATAATCAAGCCATATGGCACGATTAACTTAATTCTATAACTTCTAAGTTACATTCCTCAAAAATCTTCTTGCTTCCTAAGATTCTATCTTCTGTTCAAATCATACCATATGATTAATGCATTTTCTATATACTTTCTTGATACCCAGCAAAAACCAGAAAAAAGCTCCCGAAGGAGCTTTCCACGTTTTAAATGTATGCTAATTCGCTTAACACAATCTCTTCTGCATCATTCCTTATTTCCCATGAAGAATGTTGTAAATTAGTAATATCCACAACGATAACAGGTAATTTAATTATTCGTATTTTTTCCCGATAATGTAAATCGAAACTACCATACCACCTAATATCATAATTAAGAAAATTTTACTTAAAATATCCCATAAAGCTATATTGAGACAATTGATTATTATAATACCTGCAAGAGGATATAGAACAACCGTTGCAAGTGTCCAAATTTTTAAAGTTGTACAGATGTACATCCAATTTCCGTTGTTAAAGGATAAACCAACTAGATGTATTCTAAAAATTCCTTGTGAAACATAATTTATCTTGTTTGCATCATAATATGTTGGTAATATGTCTTTGGCAAAGAAACAAAACCATGCACCAAATAAAAGCATTAACCCTGTAACCAGCAATATATCATCTTTCATCTCAGCTATTGAATTCCCAGATACGACTAACATAATAATTTCTGTAATAGATATTAAAAAGCATAGCAAATATGCTAATATCCAGTTTTTTCTATGCTGATGAATAGAATTCCTAACAGCCATATCGAGAGAGCCTACTACCAATTCCTCGACTTCTTTTGTATCAATATTTTTCTGTGTATCTATTTTTTCTCCACGTAACAATTCTGTAACGGTAACATCTAATATATCAGCTATTGGTATGAGTAATACGACATTGGGCATACTAAGACCACGTTCCCATTTGCTAACTGTTTTATCTGATACATATAATTTTTCAGCCAAATCCTTTTGAGTTAAATTCTTTTCCTTTCTTAATTCGGTTACAAATAAACCGAATTTTTCATTACTAATTTGATACATACATCCACCTCCTGCACACATATTATAATGGGAGTACGCATAAATCAATCGACTAGCAGTAGAATTGCAGAATATTAGCACAAATATATCAAATAATCTCCCCATTATAATTATTTCTGTGAAGTTATATTCGGATATTTTTTAAGCCATACTATGAAGTAATTAAATCTGTGTAACTTATAACCATGGCAGAAAAAAACAACCTTCCGGAACTTAGAAATGGTCACCTGATATGGAATTGTAATTTGATTCTTCTTTGAACCCTTACAAATGCAGAAGCTGAACAAATAGGAGTTTTCTTCCTACCTGTTCAGCTCTTTATTTACCTGTAAATCAATTCTTTTAACACAATCTCTTCCGCTACATTCCGGATGTTATTTACAACTCCAACCCACACCATCTGATCACGAGCTTTCAATTCTTCCGTAACGCCTTGCTTCTCCATCATCTGACGCACCAGAATACCCATCCTCTCCTGTGCTTCATCGTCCACAGCATTCAGATGTTCTGTCAATCTGTCTTCCAATATATACAGAGAATAGATTGCCGGACGATGCTCTTTCAGATACGTTTTCCGAATCATTCCATATTTCCCATAATGCGGTTCTTCATCTGTACTGACAAGATTCGGATAGTAAATTCCGTCTGCTCCCAATGTGTAGGTTCCACCCATCTTTTCAAATGTGCTTTTCATGTGTTATTCCTCCTTGAAATCAGCAATGTCCTTAGATCATCGCAAAATATTTCAGGGCAGCCTTGATAGCATCTTCTTTCTCTTTCGGACACTGTGGCACTTTTGGATTTTCTGTCTTTGGCAGATTATAGTTCTCTCCTACTTCGATTCCACATTTCCTTTTGATTTGAGAAATATATAAATTTGAAACCTTCAAGCCAAATTCTTTCAGCACATAATCTTTGATTTCCTGATAGGTCGCTTTCGTCTCTGCACTGGTTGCATCCAGTTCATCTAAGTCTAAGTCGATCTCTATCGTGTCATCTGGTTTCTGTTGGGACAAAAGAACAACCGTCTCCACATGGCTCGATAGGTCCGGATTGATGTCAGTCATCAGGAATCTATTCAGACTAATACGAAATGTAGCAACATATCTCCGTTTGTTCGTGGAAACATATCCACAAATTCTGTAGCAGAAAATTCTTGATACATTCCGCTATCCATATCACAGTCTGAACCTCTCCTGTTCACGGAAAAAGTTCAACTTTTTTATTCGTTTCTATTATTATAGTGATTCCAACGTAAAAGTCAAATTCTGCGAGGAACCGCCATCGCCTCAACCTTGTCCGTTCTTCCTACAAAAACAGGTCAACGGCTATTTTTAGACCTAACTGATGTTCAGTTTTCCATGCACTCGACCTTATCATAACTGAAAATCCTGCATTGAATGAGAGAAACATTTTAACTATTTCTTTGCATTTTCTTCCAATTCCAGCATGTACTTATCAAAGTCGGACATAAAAAGTCTGTCCTGAATAACACGATACTTTTCAAATTCAGTCTCGGCTTTAGCCTTGGCAATCTCTGCCGTGATCTTACCTGCATCCTGAAGGACCTCTCTGTCATCTGCCATCAGGAATAAATCCAGACGCTTTGCCCAGTCCTCCATTGTCATCGGAATGTGACGCTCTGCACGATCCTCTGCCAGATCCAGGTATGCCGAAACGATACGCTCTAATGAACGCATTTCCTGCTCAGAAAGATAATTCTTCGCAACGCTCACATCACTTTTTACGATTTTACCTTCCGGTGCTGCTGCCCAAGTGGTCAGTCCCATATGTGGCTTATCCGCATCGGCTCGCTCATAAATTAACTCCGCTGCTGTATGTCCATGAACCGCATAATGCATCTTGTTTTGGACCTTTGCAAAAAACTGCTTTGTCGTTTTTGCTGTGCGGTCATAATCAAGTGCTGTGGCATAGATGTCCGTTATCTTCTGATAGAATCTACGCTCAGACAAACGGATCTCACGAATCTGCTCAAGCAAACGATCAAAGTATTCCGTTGTGAGCACAGAACCACCATTTTTCAAGCGCTCGTCATCCATGACCCATCCTTTGATGGTATAGTCCTTTGCAATTTGATTTACCCATTTACGGAACTGCACCGCACGCTCAGAATTGACCTTGAATCCAACAGCAATTATCATCTCCAAGGAATAGTGATTTGTGCTGTAGCTTTTTCCATCAGCGGCAGTTATTCGAAATTTTCGAATAACTGAATCCTCCTGCAGTTCGCTATCCTCGAATATTTTCTTAATATGATAATTTATAGTGTTAGTGCCGACATCATACAATGTGGCCATCATCTTCTGTGTCAGCCATATATTCTCATCCTCATAGCGCATCTCAATGCTGTCCTGCTGATCGCCAACAGAGGCAACATAGGTCAGATATTCCGCTGCACTGGAACGGATGGTTATTTCATCTTTTTTCTTTTTCAAATATGAGACCTCCTTCTTCGATAAATCACTCTATAATAAACAATGAACGAATTTCTGTATACTCTCATCGCCCATGACAACGCTTATACTTCTTTCCGCTTCCGCATGGACACAATTCATTGCGGCCTATCTTCTTCGGCCAATTTGCTCTTTCCTGAACCATAATAGGAATTTTTCCATCATGCATAAGTTCAAGTTTCCTCAGACGATACAAATATTCAGAGACTCCCAATATAGCTTGAAACATACGCATTGCCTCATTTTCAAATTCAAGTAAATATTCTGTTTTCTTTTTTGTTCTATCTTTCGGATTAGGAATATAAGTTATCAGCTGGTCTACTGAATTGTATTCAACATCATTATGACCGATAGCGTTTCTCAATTTCGCATTCACGAGGATTTTCAAAAAGCCTGTATAGTCCTCAGAATCCAAGCAAAAATGATATCTTGATGCTTTTGTGAGTTTAATATAATCCTCTAAAGACTTTACATTTTTCTCAATTGGATTCATAGCATTGATGTCAGACCTATACTTAATATTGTTAAGAGCAACAGGGATAATCATCAAATTACCTAACGCCTCATAAACATCCAGATAAAACTGTTTTACACTATCAAAACTGCTCGTTGTGGAACCTTCGTATTCAAAATCAAAAGAATTATCTTTACAGTATTGTATAGCCAATGCAGGTATAAGTCTTTGATATACGACCATAAACTCATCGTAGACCTTGTAGATCAGTTCCTGTAATTCTTCAAGGCGGAATCCATCATGAGAATTAAGGAAATCAATCAGGTCCTTCATTTGTGCTGAATCCATTTTCAATATTCCAGCGCTAAACGAAAGGTCATTAAGGATATCTTTTCTTAATGATGAATAAAATCCATGTACTTCAATCATGTGGACAGCTCTCAATGTTTCAGATTCATCTCGACATTGAAAAAAATGACCGGAAAACTCCTTTTGAATCTCTTGAGTTAAGTATTCGCTATTGTTTTTTGCTAAATTGAGAATTCTTTTATAGTTCTTCCACTTTTTAGCAGTTGCATTCAACTTAGACACATCTTGTCCAAATTCCTCATAAGAGTCATTCGTTTTCATACAATTCATATATCGAATAAACGGTGTAATCACTAGCCTCTCTAAATCAGCTGCTTCTACTTGTTTTAAGGTAGGAAATTCACCAGAACACTCAATAATGTAATCCGCATTTTCGTCCTGAACTTCATCAGCATTATCAAAAGAAAAACTTAACCCCGGACGATCCTGCCCTATCTTCACGCTACCAGACAAGGAGGTTCCACATTTACCGCATGCTACTTCTATCGGATGTTCTTCTTGCCAGCCAACTTGCAAACGAACTCTAGTAATACATCCGCAAACCTGACATTTTATAAAAGTATTAAAAACCATAAAACCTGCCTCCTTTCGCTGGATTACATGAACATATCATCGTTCCAAACGAGTTTTACCAAGTCAATGAGTACTGCTATTCTTTCAGTAATTTCATTCTTACCAAATGAATCATACGATTTGAAGCCAAGATTATTATCTAAAACGAACTTCTTAAATTTGGGATTATTCTGATATGCCAAATCGCCAAGTGATTCAGTATAGATATTTCCCTCATTGGAACAGTATTTTTTCAGTTTGTAATCATACTTTGCATCATTTAAGCTTGCATTGATGCTCTTATGAAGAAGCAATAACGCACCGATGCTATTTCTCCAACGTCTGAAATCGTCTTGGTCAGAATATTCCGCGGTAAACCATTCATAATGGTCTGTAATAATGTGCTCAATCTCAAATGGATTCTTTGTTTGAGTGTTCATGTAATTGCAGTAGTTTGATGCAACACCAGTCTGTTCTTCAATAAATCCTGTGATACGTGCAAGGATGTTCTTAATGTATTTTTTAGTAAAGCTGTTAAGTCTTAAATCACTTAATGCTGCTGCCGGGTCAAATGCGAGATTGATATACTGCTGTTCTAATTTCTGTTTCAATGTAGAAATATCTGTCATGCGGATATCCTTCGTTACATTAAAGACAAAGTTTTTGATTGTACTGTAATCAACAGAGCGGTAATTTGTTACTCTGGATACAATCAAAACATCAATAAATCTTGCTACCAGATTAATCTTCTCAATAATAACCGGCCATGAATCCTCATAGCATACAGGAGCCAATAAAAGCTGTGGCTGTAATGTGAAATTAACCTGAGCATTGTAATATACATATTTTGTTTCTTCAGCAAAGGTTGTTTCTGCCTGACGAATACGTTCATAAACCTCTGCGAATTTTGCAAATTTCTTTATAAACAATTCAAAGTCGTCGGAACCATTAAGTCCCAGCTTATCACGTTCATCTCGTACCCATTTGTGGAAGGAACCGCCGATGATATCAAAATCCTTATTTACTGCACCAGCTTTTGTTTCACGAATTGTTTCTGCATAGTGAGCTCTCAACCATGCCTTAATAAAGGTCTCATCGCCTTTATCATCGTCCTTCTTCAAAGTAAGAACTTTTTCTTTCCAAAGGCCATTCATTTTTTCTCGTATAGAGTCAGATTTTATCTCCGAAAGCAAATAGCCCTTCAACATTTCGGTGGATGTCAAACTCAAACCACGGTCATTCATTGTAACGAATATCTTATGAGCGTCCTGTTCTGTTGTTGCTACAATCTCAATAAAGAATACTTTTTCTGCAACCCAATCACAAAAATGCAGCAACATATCATCTGTAATGTCTGCCGGGAAAACATCCTGAATATCTTGATAACGACCATATAGATTTTTTACGGACTCACCAGTACCAGTAGTATCAAAGTCAGTATCGTTGAAAATTGCATTCATACAATCCTGCCGGTCATCGACATTGATATTAAAAGACTTCGAGCCAAAGGACTCAGAGAAAATCATGGTTTCAATCATGTTATAACTCTGACCGATGCTCTTTAATCTGTTATTAAGATACATCAGTAGCAATGTCAAAGATGAGAATCTTTGCTGACCATCGATAATAGCATTCTCCCTACCAGCTAATACAATGGAACCCATAAAATACGCTCCATAATCAGCAACTGCCAGCCTAGAATCTCCAGGATGATAATACTCTAAAAATTCCGAAGTTAAATCGTCTATCAGTTCTTCAATATGCTTTCTCTGCCACATATACTCACGCTGATAGTAGTGAATTGAATATTTTGTATTCTGCAAAAGCTGCTTGAGATTCTTTGGTGAACCTTCTATCTTTTTCATTAGTCTTCCTCCTCCAGAAACAGTTTCGGAGCATTGAATCTAATACTTGCTGCTTCTGTCATCACACTTGTATTGCCACAATTCAACAAAGATAAGCGTAATCTTAGCTCATCCGTGCTTCCATCATGGACCACATACTCATTCTTATGTTTTTTGATAAAAGTTGCTGACTCTCTTGAAAAGCCATTTCGCTGCAATAAAATCGTTAATGGATTCGTAGTTCCAAACTCGACATATTCATACCAGTTATTATCAAACTCATCAACGCCATGAATCTTTTTATATTCATTAGAGAACCTCAAAAAATAGTTTGAAATGCTAAAAAGCACAATGTTTTCAATGGCTTCTAGCGTATCCGCAAACACCACATTCCTGTGTTCCTTCGAGTTATCATTATAAATAGTTGGCGGCTGGTATGCTGACACTCTAAAATTTTCCGGATGCTGCTTATGATAATCTATTGCTCTTTGCATAATATAACTCAGTCCAGAACCTTCCATCCATTGAGAAAGTATTACTGCATACCATTTTCTTTTTGATTCATTTCCAAGTGTAGACTTTTCGTAAATTGACCAATCAAATATCTGAGATAACTGATTGAAAAAGCCAATAATGTCATCATATTTAAATCCGTTTTTAGAGGACGGATATTCCAAACCATTCTTAATAGCTATAATAAGCTTCTTCGTTTGATCTACGGAAGTGTTAATATCGTCATCTGGTAGCGTAGGTGAATTATTAAATTTTTCTCTAATCTGGCATTCATCCTCCACTGTTAAAAAATCTGCAAATTCTCTATGCACAAGGCTATCACGTTCTTCCATAATATCTCTTAAAAGAATAAGACCAAACTTACGCATCATTACATAGGATTCTTCCGATTGGTCTTCTCTGCGCTTTGGAATTTCCGAACTACCACTCTTAAGGATTTCTGCAATATATTTCTTTTCTATTCGTTTGAGAGCTTGAGGATTACTTTCAATTGACAGTTCTTGTTCCGGTATCGGCTCTTGAAGCATCTCAATATAGCTTTCCGATGATACAGACTTTTCATCTGAAACGAAAAATACATTTCCATATAGGTTATAGCTGATACGACCAACTCTACCAATCAAGTTCCTAAAATCCACCGGATTCATTTTTCTTCTAAAAATTTTATTGTCTGTAATAAAAAGATTATCAGCAGGTAAATTAACACCCTCAAGAAGTGTGCTTGTGCAAAACATTATGGTGATATTTCCCTTTTGAAACAAATCTTCTATACGAGTACGTATGGAAGCAGGCAAATACCCAATATGATAAGCTACGCCCTTCTTTATCATGCTGGCGAGATAATAATCTCCGTGCACTTCCTGCATAATATCTTTTGAAAGTGAATCTAGTTCCGGATCATTCTTATCAAGAATACCTCTTGATTCAGCAAAGCTCCTTGCTGCGGCTATTGCCTTTGCGCGACCATTGTAATACACAATAGTTTGACTGCGCTTTTCTGGCGGTAATCGTAAATTTTTACCTTCAAACAATAACAGCATATCATTAAGAGTGACGTCTGACTTTTTTATAGAAGCAATCTGAATACGATGGTTTGTTCTCTCGTTATAGACCGAAATATTATTATTGATAAGATCCATAAGAAACTTTATCTGCACAACCGGAGAATATGTAGTAGCCAGTTTACTCTCATCACTACTTTCAATAGCTTCATTCATTAATCGTAAATAAACCTGTGGATTAGGAATATTCGGTGATGCAAAAATAAAATGAGGTTTCTTCTCCTTCTGCAACAGCATATCAACTACTTTATAGTAGAATGGACCTCTGCTATTTTTTCCTGAAAGTTTGTGTGCTTCATCAACAAATAGATAATCTACTTCCAATGATGGATTGCTAATCAGCAAATAAAGCAAACGCTCTGGAGTAAGTACAAAAATAAAATTATGATTTTCTTCCAATGCAATGTCGCTTGCCGCAGTTACAACTCTATAATTACACCGTTTAAGGTTATCTTCCAGATCGTTAATTATTTTAGACCGGACTTCGTTGATTAGTGCTTTGGTCGGCACTATAAGCGCATAGTTTTTCTTCGCCCCACGTAGAATTTCGTCTTTGATAAACATTCTCATTATAAAAGACTTTCCCATCGATGTTGGACCAGAATAACTAAAACATGGATCTGTCAAATGATCATATGCTTCTTTTTGAGCGCTGAAAAATTTCATTTCCGGTGCTGCTGGAATCGTCAAATAATCATTTCTGAACTGTTCAAATATCTTTTCAAACACATTAATATCCTGATATTCAGAATTGATAATCTGCAAACCTTGATGGTTGCCAGCACTCGAAAAAACAGAACCAGCATATAGCTTCACCAAGCCGTCTTCTGGATGCAACTCATTCAACAAGATAATTAATTCTTGAGCCCACATCTTATGGCTATCACTATTGGTCGGATGAGTCAATTTCGACAGTAAATCTGCAAATCTAAGTACATCCTTCAGATTATATTCTTTTTGCCTAGCTTGAATCTGAAAGAGTTTTAGTGCGTAATTAAACAGAATATTCTCATGAAGTTCATTTAAATAGGCATTGCTTTCAATGTCGACAAATATAGCTTCACCTAATGTTTTCTTATCACTCATAGGTCAACATCTCCTTTCAATACCGCTTCCATAATGTCCTTCTTATCCGTTTCGCCATCATTGAAAGGCAGAACATAAAAATAGAATGAATGCAAATTTAAATTATTATCTCTGATTTTCTGAAGAATGTAATCAATGTTACGACGAATATCCTCCCGCATCTTTTCCTCTACTATTCCTGGAAACTCTGCGACACTATATTGGTTTGGGTCCAATCCAATTGTATAGCCCAAGAAAATCCCATATGAGGTATTATAATTAACCGTTGGATTAGGCGAAGGGACAAAAATCTGTTTTGCAAGCTCAACTTCGTCATCATTTAGAAGCCTGTCAAATATGACGTTGTCCACCATATGCAGTTCTTTGTCTTCGTTCTTTTCTATCTCAACAATGCTCTCAAAGGCAGCATCAATTGCATATGTTAGATCTCCAACAATACTAGAAGCCCCAAACACCACCTGATGATATGGCATTCCTGATACACCACTTGTCAGCAGATGAATTCCATCACATGAGCTTGCATACTGCTTTGCATCAGTAGAAAGCTCCACCCGACTCATAAGCTTTGGTGCTTTTAGTTTTTCCTCTAAAAATGAATACAGTAACAGTTCTCCAAGCTCAGAGCCTGTGCCTTTTATATCCGCTCCTCCATTCTTTTGAAGTACTCTCAAGGCCTGCGATACAATTGCAAAAGCATCTCCCGTAACTTTGAAATGCTCGATTTTAGCACGAGAGAACACATAGTCACCTATATTTCGATATAAGAGTTTTTTCATTTCTTCCGGATTGAACTTATTGTTACGAATATTCAAATGAAAAAGGCGCAGCTCTCCTTGCGTTATCCACGATACCGGGCATGATTGTGTTACTTCACAAAATACCGCGTCAAAATCTCCATGTACAGTTTTAGATAAATTATCGCTCATGCTGCGCCTCCTTCATTATTCTTTTTCTGCTCCGTATGGTGTAGGCGACTCAGCTACCATACTTGCGGTTGATTTAACTTGTGGGTATTCAACAATCTTTGAGCCACTCTTAGGATCATAAGTCATATTAAATACCATATCTGAGAGCCATTTCTTAAAGGACGTATTGTCCTGAAATTGTTTGAATAACTCCATATTGTCGGCCATCACCGTGAAGATGACCTGCTGCAAAGCTCGTTCACTTTCCATACGAGCATTTTGTTTATCAGAATTTTTCATTGCATTTTGATAGCGTTCATCTTTTGCCACCATGTCCGGAATTGCTACAATCTGACGTCTAACGTTGTCAGGTTCTTTCCAGTCAATATTTCCAAACATATCGTTAAAGTCACTTAGAATAATTGAAAGCAGGTCCATTTCCGGATTTACGATATGACCACTTTTCCCTGCTGGAACAGGTGCGACCTCTGCATCTTCATCTGCCAACTTAATTGACATTGACTCTTGTGCCTCCAGCCTATAGCTATCAAGATCAATAACATCTAAAATTCCCTCCGAAAAATCATCATCGCGTGGTGACGGAAGTTTCGGAATAAGCAGATTCAGGAAAATAGATAAGCGTTCCCATTCGGCATTTCCATATGGAAGAATTGCTCCAAGAAAGCCATATGTTCGACAAAAAGCCTTTGCCGAGCTCTTGAACTTAATCTGGTCTTCTGTATCCAAATTCTTATAAATCACAGCGCATGTATCAAGAATAGGGTCAAGTTTATCCCTTTCTGCACCATCAAGATACAGATTTACCAGCTGTTCTACATTTTCCTCTGAATAGACCTGATATTCTTCCATTGTCGCTATCAAATCATACAACTTATTAGGGTCAGTTTCACCAGAAAGCAATGTTGTTCTATAATATCTAGAGAAAGACTTCTCTATCATGTCAGGACTATTTGCAAAATCCAGCACGAAAGTATCATGTTTCTGCGGATGACATCTATTCAACCTAGACAATGTCTGAACAGCCTTAATATCATAAAGCATCTTATCTACGTACATCGTATGTAACAGAGGCTCATCGAAACCAGTCTGGAACATATCAGCAACAATAAGCATCCGGTATGGATCGGTCTTAAGCATCTTTGGAATCTTCGCATCTGGAAAACCGTTTAATCCAGCAGATGTTAACGCAGGTTCTTGATCTTGATATTTATGCTCACCAGAGAAAGCAACGATTGTCTTATAAGGACTGTGTCTGGCTGAAAGGCATTTATTAATTGCATAGTAATATTCTATACAACGAGGAATACTCGATGTTACAACCATAGCACGGGCTTGTCCACCGATCTTTCCCTTTGAAATAACCTGCTCGTGGAAATGTTCAACCATCATTTCTGCTTTCTGTGAGATAGTATAGCTATCACTTTCGACAAAAGCACGTAGCTTTTTCTGGGCACGTTTCTTATCAAACATCGGATCATCCTGCACCGTCTTCATCAACTTATAGTAGCTTGAAATTGGTGTGTAATATTTCAGCACATCAAGAATAAAGCCTTCTTGAATTGCCTGTTTCATTGTGTACGAGTGGAACGGTCTGTGCTGCGCTTCTCCATCTTCGTTCAAAACAGGATTGCCGTTTTCATCAACAACAAGTGTGCCAAAAGTCTCCAATGTCTTGTTCTTTGGAGTTGCTGTAAATGCAAAATAACTGGCATTCGGAAGCAATTTACGGCCTTCCATCATAGCATTTATTTTATCTTCATTATCCATTTCGTCTTCCGAAGCAAGGCCTGAAAGGGCCAAGTTCATCTGTGCAGAGTTCCGTCCATTTTGGCCGGAATGAGCCTCATCAATGATAACTGCGAAATGATTTGTTTTATGCGTGGCTCCAATATCAGGCACAACATACGGAAATTTTTCTACTGTTGTAATGATAATTCTTTTTCCATCTTGAATAGCTTTTCTTAGATCACCTGAATGTTCTGCCCATGCAACCGTATTAGCCACCTGCATGAACTGCTTGATATTGTCTCGAATCTGCTTATCAAGGATGCGACGGTCCGTAACAACAAGTACAGAATCAATCATTGGATGTCCATCTTTTTCAAGGCCAATAAGCTGATGCGCCAACCATGCTATTGAATTAGATTTCCCGGAGCCTGCACTATGCTGAATCAGATATCTCTTTCCCACACCATTAGTTTTAACGTCTGCAAGTAGTTTTTCTACACAATCCAACTGATGATAACGAGGAAAAATCTGCTTTGCTGATTTTTTCTTGGTTTCAGGATCTTCTTCAATAACAACCTGTGCATAATTTTCAATGATGCGACTAAGTTTATCCTTAGTAAGAATCTTCTTCCAAAGATAATCCGTCATAAGTCCATCTGGGTTTGGCGGATTACCAGCTCCATCGTTGTAACCTTTATCAAATGGGAGAAACCAACTCTTCTTCCCATCCAATTTCGTACAGAACTTAACACGTGCATCATCCACAGCAAAATGCACCATACAACGTTTGAACTGAAACAATAGCTCTCGTGGATCACGATCATCCTTGTACTGTTGAACTGCGTCATCAACATTCTGCTTCGTGAGCTGGTTCTTCAACTCAAAAGTGATAACTGGAAGTCCATTGATAAATATACACATATCCAGTGCCAGTCTTGTAGAATCATTTGAATACATCAGCTGGCGAGTTATACTGAAAATATTCTTCTCGTACATTTCTTTCGCCTTAGCATTATTTTCTGTAGGCGTAAGATAAAACATAATCAAATTTGTCGGATATACCTTCACTCCATTACGAAGTACGTCAATGACACCTCTCTTTGCAATTTCACCCTGCAGGCGATTCAGAAACTGTTTCTTTTTTATATCAGTTTTGAATACACCAAGCTTCTTTAATGCATCCGGCTGCGTATCCTGAAGAAAGCGGAATAATCTTGTCTCATCAATGGCATAATCGCGATTGTAATCAACATTCGTTCCTTGTTCATAATCATTCTGATTAACAAGCCAATTGACGATTATAGATTCTAAACCGTCTTCTTTGGTATTTGAAAATTGCATACCTAATCCTCCTGTTCCTCGTCTACATCAAAATCTACATCTCCTAAATCACTATCTGCAGATTCATCTGTAAATTCATATTCCGGTATTTCTATGTCACGAACATCTATATTACCTGTCACTACGTCTGAGATAAGTCTATTCTTTAATTCGTGCAAACCAGAAATTTCCGACTTTTTTATTTCAATCAATTCATCAATCTTTGATAATGTTGAATCTAATTTCTTTAAGATTTCTTCTTGTTCCTTTATTACTGGAATGCCAAGTGTGAAATTCTTAATATAATTTGCAGAAATTCTCTTTTGTCCTGCGGAACCAGTCATTACGCGTTCACCTAATTTTCTAAAGTGCTGCGTCATTGTTATCATGTATAAATAACGTGACAAAATTTCGTCACCAGGTCTTAAATTAATGAATTCTGTGGTTCCAAAGCCAATTTCAGTATCGAGTGTATCCAGACATGCACCTTTTCCATTCTCAAAACAAGGAGTTATCTTTGCTACAACAACATCGCCTTTTGCGAAAGATGAATACCCAGATTTAATTTCCTTTAACGGTCTTTTAATAGAACAATCAATTTCTCCGCGCTCTGAAACATTTTCCATTGGTAAAAACGTGAGCAACTCTTCGTCATCCAAAACTTTTACAATATCTGCTACAGAAGCATTAATCTTTGCAACTCTCTTGATCGGCATAACTTCCCATGTCGATGGAATATCACCAAGCCAATATATTCCACTAGACTTCATGTCACCATGATGAAACCCATGTAAAATCCCACTGTCTATTGTTGAATTTCGCAATTCACATAGACTTTCAATCTCTTTTTTCTTAATATTTATTAGCTTATTAATTCCAGAAACTTTCCAGTCCAAAAAGCGAACGATTTGTTCTTGTTCATCGTGTGGAGGGACAGGTAAAAGAATATTCTTCATTTCACTGTATCTTGTAGTCCAAAGATCTGCAACAATTCCTCGACCATAATGGTAATACTCCTCAGAAAATGGCTGACTACGCATAAGATAATGCACATACTTGTTGTCCCAACTGTTCCTTGGAGTTAATACTATGTTTATCAAAGATACCGAACCATCTAATTCAGATACACCACATGATCCTTTTCTGTCAGAACGGCTATTAATTACAAAATCCCCTGAACAAACAAGTTTTCTATTATCTCCAGAGTTGGATTTTGCAGCATTAGCCAACTGCGGTACTATTCCCAGCTTTGTTACTGACAAAGGTGAATAGTCCGCATCGGATACTTTTGTTTTCCTTTCAGAGAAAAGAGAACCGATCTTTTTACACTCCCAATGTTCGGGTATTGATCCAAGCCAACCAGTGGGAGCCTCTACCATAGATTTGTATTCACCCATTATAAAATTCCTCCCATAATATCAGCCATCATTCCATCCGCTTCTTTTTCCAGTGAGTTAAGACTTTTTATAATTTCTGACATTTCACGAAGTTCTACTGGCTTGTAGAAATACTTTGTAAAGCTGATTTCGTAGCCAATCTGTGTCTTTTTCTCATCAATATAAGCATCTGGAGCGTAGGTAAGAACTTCGTTTTGCATAAATGCTTCGATTCCGCCTTCGTATGTGAATGGGATATTCTCAGTGTCACGAAGTTCAGTGTCTGGCTCATTGGTGGCTACAGCGGTTGCATCTTTCTCAGTAATAAATGGACGCACTTTATTAAGTTGTGCTTTCTTGAGCTTTGTCGCTTTTGCAAACGCTATCCAATCATCAAGTGGAGCAGTAGCAGAGGCTTTTGCAATGGCAGCCGTTACTGTCTCGTATTCATCCGTTTTCTTGAAAGTATCCGTAGGAATCATGCGTTCTGGGAACACTCTTAAACGAAGAGGTCTTTCTACAGTTACATTCCAATAAGCAAAGTCATTATTATCAAATATCTTGCTAACTTCACTTTCTTCCATATCAAGAAAGATACGCATAATCTCTTTACGAATGTCAGGTGTGAACTCGCAGTTCTTTTTACCCATATTTTTACGAAGTGGTGACTTCATAGCAGTTGCGTCTATCAACTGAATCTTGCCCTTTCTACGTTCTTCTTTTTTATTAGAAAGAATCCAAATAAACGTACCAATTCCTGTATTGTAGAACATGTTTTCAGGAAGTGCGATGATAGCCTCAACAAGGTCGTTTTCAATAAGATATCTACGTGCATTGCTTTCTCCGCTACCAGCGTCGCCTGTAAAAATAGAAGATCCATTATGAACTTCCGCAATTCTACTTCCTAGAGGAGTATCTTTCTTCATTTTTGAGACATTGTTCAGAAGGAACAACAGCTGCCCATCACTGGTTCTCGGAATCATCGAAAGTTGAGTTCCATCTTCCAGATAAGCATTAAATCTGCTATCAAGAATATCCTTTTTACCTCCCATTTTTTCGGCATCGGTTTTCCAGCTCTTTCCATAAGGGGGATTTGCTAGCATAAAATCAAACTGGCGAGTTGCATTTCCATCTGCAGACAATGTGGAACCATAAGCAATATGATCCGCTTGATCTCCATCACCTTTCAAAAGCATATCAGCTTTACAAATAGCATATGTTTCAGGCTGAACTTCTTGTCCAAACAAATGAATAGAAACATTTTTACCACGTCTTTTTGCAATATTCAAAAGTCTATCTTGCGCTACAGTGAGCATGCCCCCTGTTCCACAAGCTCCATCATAACATGAATATGTTGCATCCATAATCTGATCTGCTACCGGAACAATAATAAGGTCAGCCATTAGTTCAACAACATCACGAGGTGTCCAGTGTTCACCTGCTTCCTCGTTATTTTCTTCATTAAACTTACGAATCAGTTCTTCAAAAATAGTCCCCATTCCATGATTATCCAACGCTGGTAGCTTGATGGTAGTCATTGTATCGTCCGTATAGACTGGCTTTGGGCTCAGGTTGATGGTCGGAGAAACAAACTTTTCAATAACAGCACCAAGAATGTCTGCATCACTCATTGTGTCAATCTGATTACGAAACTTGAATTTCTCCAAAATTTCCTGAACGTTAGGAGAAAAACCATCAAGATATGCTTCAAAATCAGCTTTAAGTGTCTGTTTCTTTGCACGACTTGTCAGATCTTTCAGCAAGAACGGAGAAGCATTACAAAACGCCTGATCTGCAGCATTGCACAGGGCCGGCCACTGGTTTGTAATACCAGCCTTATCCATAGTATCTTTCATTTTAAGAACGTCTGTTTTTGTATCTTCTAACATTGCATCCAAACGACGAATAACTGTCATCGGGAGAATTACGTCACGATACTTACCACGTACATATACATCCCTTAAACAATCTGGTCCTATGTCAAGATTTAGTACAAGTTAAAATGAGGTTTTCCTCATCTTAACTTAC
>NZ_QULX01000032.1:0-18597 GCF_003481835.1 Roseburia sp. OM02-15 | reverse complement strand
GCAAGGCGGTAGACGGATTTCCGTTATCGAAGCGAGCATAGTCCGACCGCGTGAGTGTGTCTGAGCCAACAGCTGTTTTTGCTGTTGGTGAGTTCGCGGAAGCGGTCGGAAATAAGCGGCGCAGCGAAGATAGGAAATCCGGCGTGCCTGCATTGGAGTTTTTCCATCTTGTTCCTTAAAAGACAAACAAGAAGTTACAGAGATGGTAACAAGTCCAGAAAAGCTTCTGTTGGTGCATTGATCGGCAGCGTCGGATTCACCGAAGCCACGATCTGTCTTGCCGGCATTGTCTCTTTCGTCTCAATGATTTCAAGATCTTCATTGTTTTCCCGGACACAATAATCCGGCACACAGGCGATGCCCAATCCAATTCTTGCAAAATCAATCAGCAGATCATTACTGGAAAGTTCGATTTCCGGCACAAGTTCCAACTGATGTTGTAAAAACAGATTGTGCAGAAATTCGCAGGTAGTACAATGACGCTCCAGTGTGATCAGTGGATAACCGGAAAGTTCTGCCAGCCGCAGTACTTTGGACTTCATCGGAAAATAAGCCGGATTTGCCACAAACACATCCCGAAATTCACAAACTGTTTTTCGGATGTAAGACTGATTCAACCGAGTATTTGGAGCATTTGTAATGATCAGATCCACTTTTCCCTGTTCCAGCAGATCCACACAGTTCAGAGAAGTAGCATTTGTAACTTTGATCGGTACATTCGGATACTGCTGATGAAATTTCCGGAAATACGGAACCAGGAAATAGCGGCAGATCGTATCGCTGGCACCAATGTGAAGCTGTCCGAGCCCAAGTCCCTGACTGTCAAACAGCTGATTTTCGCCGCGGCGGATCAGGTTCATTGCCGGTTCAATATGCTTTAACAGCAGCTGTCCGGCAGGAGTGAGCTGCACCTTTTTCGTACTTCGGATAAAAAGCGGCTGTCCAAGTTTTCGCTCCAGTGTCTTAATAGACTGGCTGACCGCAGACTGAGAAATGTACAGGTGTTTGCTGGCCTCCGAAAAACTTAAGGACTGTGCTACGTAAAAAAATACTTTGTAAAGTTCGTAATTAATATCCATAGAAATCTCCCCTTCATATGTTTTGATTTACAGAAATCTCTTTTTATATTAGTATATAAAGTGTGAGAGCGTATGTCAATTATAAATTAGTGAAACTTATATATAGAATTAAATATATTAATTTCTCTAATTGAAGTGAGTACGTTATACTAAGGGTATCATGATAGCACGGAACAGGTCTGTGCTATGCAATAATGCGGAGATGGACAATGGCATATATCCGCTTTACAGAAGCCCATCCCACAGCAGACTTTACAAAAGAAGTTTGGATTAATTTTAAAATGGAGGATCCGATATGAGTAATGTACGCAGAGTCTATGTAGAGAAAAAAGAAGCGTATGCAGTAAAAGCAAAAGAACTGCAGGAAGAAATCAAGAGCTATCTTGGAATTACTTCCGTCACAGGAGTACGTGTTCTGATCCGTTATGATGTGGAAAACATTTCTGAGGCAACTTATCAGAGAGCACTGGTCAGTGTTTTCTCCGAGCCGCCTGTTGATGATATTTATGAAGAGACTTTTGATCTGAAGGGAGCAAAAGCATTCAGCGTGGAATTTTTACCTGGTCAGTTCGATCAGCGAGCAGATTCCGCTGTTCAGTGTGTAAAACTTCTGAATGAGAATGAGGAACCGGTCATCCGTACCGCAACAACTTATGTGATTGAAGGTGATGTGACAGAGGAGCAGTTAGAGGCCATCAAACATCACTGCATCAACCCGGTGGATTCCAGAGAGACTGGTTTTGAAAAACCGGAGACACTGGTTCAGAATTTTGACGAGCCGGCAGATGTTATCGTATTTGACGGTTTCTGCGAGATGCCGGAAGCAGAGCTGAAAGCATTATATGAATCCCTGAATCTGGCTATGACATTCAAGGATTTCCAGCACATTCAGAATTATTTTGTAAAAGATGAGCACCGCAATCCGACTATGACAGAGATCCGTGTACTTGATACATACTGGTCTGATCACTGCCGTCATACCACATTCTCCACAGAGTTAAAGGATGTTGTATTTGAGGATGGCGATTATCTGGAGCCGATCAAAGCTTCCTATGATAACTACAAAGAGACTTATGCAGAACTTTACAAAGATCGTGACGATAAATTTGTATGCCTGATGGATCTTGCCCTGATGGCTATGAAAAAACTGAAAAAAGAAGGAAAACTGGCTGATCAGGAGGAGTCCGATGAGATCAATGCCTGCAGTATTGTTGTTCCGTTGGAAGTGGACGGCAAGACAGAGGAGTGGCTGGTAAACTTCAAAAACGAGACACACAACCATCCGACAGAGATCGAGCCGTTTGGTGGCGCTGCAACCTGTCTTGGTGGAGCAATCCGTGATCCGCTGTCCGGACGTACTTATGTTTACCAAGCTATGCGTATCACAGGTGCCGCTGATCCGACGGTTTCTGTAAAAGATACATTAGAAGGAAAACTTCCGCAGAAGAAGATCGTTCGTTCCGCAGCAGCAGGATACAGCTCCTACGGTAACCAGATCGGTCTGGCAACCGGTTTTGTCAAAGAGGTATATCATCCGAATTATGTGGCAAAACGTATGGAGATCGGTGCCGTTCTTGGTGCAGCTCCGAGACGTGCTGTACAGCGTCTGACTTCTGATCCGGACGATGTCATCATCCTGCTTGGCGGTCGTACCGGACGTGACGGCTGTGGTGGAGCAACCGGTTCTTCCAAAGCACATACCACATCTTCTATCGATACCTGTGGTGCTGAGGTTCAGAAAGGTAACCCGCCGACAGAGCGTAAAGTACAGAGATTATTCCGCAGAGAGGAAGTCAGCCACATCATCAAAAAATGTAACGATTTTGGTGCAGGCGGTGTTTCCGTTGCCATCGGTGAGCTGGCAGACGGTCTGCGTGTTGAATTAGATAAAGTTCCGAAAAAATATGCCGGTCTGGATGGCACAGAGATTTCTATTTCTGAGTCTCAGGAGCGTATGGCTGTTGTCATCGCACCGGAAAATGTAGATCAGTTCCTTGCTTATGCAGCAGAGGAAAACTTAGAGGCTGTTCCGGTAGCGGTTGTTACTGAGGATCCGCGTCTGGTTCTGATCTGGAGAGGCAAAGAAATCGTAAATATCTCCCGTGCATTCCTGAATACAAACGGTGCACATCAGGAGACAGGTGTTCAGGTGGAGATCCCAAGCAAGGCTGACAACTATTTGAACAAGATCGCCCTTGACAGTGTTGCCAAAGATCTGGCAAACAACGATGTAAAAGCTGCATGGGTAGATACCTTAAAAGACTTAAACGTATGCTCCCAGAAAGGTCTGGTGGAAATGTTTGACGGTTCCATCGGAGCAGGAAGTGTATACATGCCATATGGTGGAAAATATCAGTTAACTGAGACTCAGAGTATGGTTGCAAAAATCCCGGTTATGACAGGAAAATGCGATGCCGTTACTATGATGAGTTATGGATTTGATCCGTATCTGTCAAGCTGGAGCCCATATCATGGTTCTGTTTACGCAGTTCTGGAGTCTATTTCAAAAATCGTGGCAGCCGGTGGTGATTACAAGAAGATCCGTTTCACATTCCAGGAGTACTTCCGCAGAATGAGCGAGGATCCGAAACGCTGGAGCCAGCCGTTTGCAGCATTACTTGGTGCATATCAGGCACAGATGAGCTTTGGTCTGCCGTCCATCGGTGGAAAAGATTCCATGTCCGGAACCTTCAATGATATCGATGTACCGCCGACACTGGTTTCCTTTGCAGTAGACGTTGCAAAAGAGCAGGATATCGTGACACCGGAGTTAAAGACAGCAGGCGACAAACTGATGTACTTTACCATTGATCATGATGCATATGATCTGCCGGATTATGAGCAGGTTATGAAACTGTATGATGCAGTATATGCTCTGATTCAGGATAAGAAACTGAAAGCTGTTTACGCACTGGATGCAAAAGGTCTGGTGGCAGCAGTCAGCAAAATGGCATTCGGTAACAAACTGGGAGTATCTCTTCGTGGCTGCCTGAAATCGGAAGAAGCATTTGCACCGGGATTTGGTAATCTGGTAGCAGAAGTTGCACCGGAAGATACCGATGCAGTAAAAGAAGCATTAGAAGCAGTTGGACTTCGTGCAAACGTATCCATCGTTGGTTCCGTTCTGGAAGAGCCGGTTTTCCGTTACGGTGATGTGGAAATTGCTATGGATGACGCATTATCCGCATGGACAAACACACTGGAAAAAGTATATCCGACCAGAGCAACCACAGATAAAAAAGAGCTGGATGCAAAACTTTATACAACAAAAGAAATTTATGTATGCAAAAATAAAATTGCAAAACCGACCGTATTTATTCCGGTATTCCCGGGTACAAACTGTGAGTACGATTCTGCAAAAGCATTTGAACGCGCAGGTGCAAATGTAGTGACCAAAGTATTCAAGAACCTGAACGCACAGGATATTCGTGATTCTGTCGATGTATTTGCAAAAGCCATCGATCAGGCACAGATCATCATGTTCCCGGGTGGATTCTCCGCAGGTGATGAGCCGGAGGGAAGTGCAAAATTCTTTGCAACTGCATTCCGTAACGCAAAGATCAAAGAATCCGTAGAAAAACTCTTAAATGAGCGTGACGGACTCTGCCTTGGTATCTGTAATGGATTCCAGGCACTGATCAAACTTGGTCTGGTTCCTTATGGTGAGATCTGTGAGCAGAAAGCAGATTCTCCGACACTGACATACAATACCATCGGACGTCATATTTCCAAGATGGTTTATACAAAAGTAATGTCCAATAAATCTCCGTGGCTGGCACAGGCAGAGGTTGGAAAGATTTATACTAACCCGGCTTCCCATGGTGAGGGACGTTTCGTAGCAAACGATGAGTGGCTGCAGAAACTCTTTGCAAATGGTCAGGTGGCAACATGCTATGTCAACGAAGCAGGAAATCCAACTATGGATGAAGAGTGGAATGTCAACGGTTCCTACATGGCTATCGAGGGTATCACAAGCCCAGATGGACGTGTACTTGGTAAGATGGCTCACTCTGAGCGTCGTGGTGATGGTGTTGCAATCAACATTTACGGCGAGCAGGATCTGAAGATCTTCGAATCCGGTGTAGCGTTCTTCCGCGACTAGCTTGTTTTTATGTAAAATTAAATAAATGAAGGCGCCCCAATTGATTTTGTCTTTCTGGCTAACAATCGCTCATCAAGAAAAAATCAATTTGGGGCGCATTTACGTTTTCGATTCATCTCAGTCTGAGTTGAGACTCCCACTTCTGCAAGTGGTGAGTAGTAACAAGTATTTCTCAGTGGGAGTTCAATCTCCGACTGAGATAAATGCTCCGCGAGGGCGCACATTGTCTGGGAGACAATGGTTTTGCGCCGACCGGAACGGAGTGTAGAGTGCAGTGATTCTGAAAAGAAGATGTCAGCTTGCGCTGACCAGAATCACGCACCAAGTCTCACGTGCGTTCGACTTGAACAAATTTTACATTATGACTGCGCTGCGTGTCATGTGCACATTCAGACAGGAATAAATCTAAATTATTTGTTGTGCACACGGGAAGGTAAAACATACTAACTATAACGAGTACAGGTATGTGTGATCTTATATGATATGGTTGTTGGATGTTTCGATTTCGTTTTATAAACTAAAATTTACCCACAGTCCCCGCGTATAATCGACATTTTCCGACAAAATCCGCATCGACAAACTGTTACAATATTCGCAAATTGAATGATTACCGAATAAAACAGTTAGATAAGAGGTGTGGTGACGAATGAAAAAACGGAACAGTTTCAGGCGGATTTTAACGATTGGTGTCTGTACCGGTCTGCTATTTTGCATCAGTGGATGCGCAGGGCAGGAGAAACAGATGACGGATCAGACAGAGACGCGTCCACAGATGATCATTGGCAGCGACAATTATCCGCCCTTTAATTATGAAGATGCAGACGGAAAACCGGCAGGAATTGATGTGGATCTTGCAACGGAGGCATTTGACCGGTTAGGTTATGATGCGGTATTTACATATATTGACTGGGAAGCAAAAAAGCAGTTTCTGGAAAACGGAGACATTGACTGCATCTGGGGAAGTTTTTCTATTGATGGCAGAGAAAATCAGTACCACTGGACGACACCCTATATGATCAGTCGTCAGGTAGTGGCAGTCAGTAAAGACAGTGATATCTATACCCTTGCAGATCTGGAAGGAAAACGGGTAGCAGTACAGTCTACGACAAAGCCGGAGGAGATTTTTGCGTCACATACGGATGAACGGATTCCTGAGCTGGCAGAAATATTTTCGTTGCAGAATCGGGAATTGATCTATCCTTTCTTAAGTAAAGGGTATGCGGATGCGGTAGCCGCTCATGAAACCGCAATTTTACAGTGTATGAAGGATTATGACTTAGAATATCGAATCCTGGAAGAACCATTGCAGACGGTGGGGCTTGGCGTTGCATTTTCAAAGTACGATGACAGAGGCATTGAGGCAGAGCTGTCACAGGTATTTGAAGATATGCGTGAGGATGGAACATTAGAGGAAATTCTTGGAAATTATCTGGAACATCCGGAGGATTATCTGGAGGTGGATACCTGTGAAAAATAAAAGTAATCGATTGTTGTATACATTGGAAGTGCTGCTTGGTGTTATCCTGATGGGAGGCGTATTTTTGATCGCAGTACATGTGGATGTCAGAAGCGCGAAGCGGACGTTGACCAGCACAGTCAGTTATATTAAGGAGCAATGTAATCAGTATGAGCGGTTAAATTTAGCATCGGAGACGAAAAGTATGATGCGTATCATCGAAAGTGTGCACCAGATCAATCATGCATTGACAGAAAATGGAACCGATGCCGGAGCAGTGACAACGGAAATGCTGGAGCAATGGGCGCGGGACAGTTATGTAACGGGTGTATTGCTTCTGGATGAAAACGGAAAGGTACAGGTACAGTATGGAGATCCGGTTGATGGGTTGTCGACAGAAGAATTATCGGAGCATATGACATCGGATGCTCTGCAGGATGCGATTCTTTTTTCGGAAAAAACGTATGCTATGCGATTTCACTGTGAAGACGGTTCTTATGCAGATCTGGCAGCTACGGGAAATGCAGATGGCAGTGGGATGGTTGTCGCTTACTATCACACGACGTTAGAATATACACGGGCATTCCATCTGTCGGTGGATACGTTGTTGGTGGGTTATAATCTGGAACAGGATGGAACAATCGTGGTGAGCAGCGGAAAGGAAATCATAGCGTCCAATAATGAGACTTTGATTGGAAAAAGTACCGATGACGTGGAAATTTTGCGGAAAATCAAAGAAGCGGCAGCAAGTGATAAATTGATCCATGCAAGAGGTGATACGGCTGCACTTTCCCACAATTATGGTCTGATGGAGCATGGGCGGGATTATTATGTGTATGCCTATCTGCCGGAGAGCGATGTGTTTGACAGTACGATTCCAAGTGTGATGTTTTCCATCATCGTATACGTGATCATTCTGGTAATTATTCATATGGTGCGCTGGAAAATGGCACAAAATTACAGAGAGAAGCAATTAAGCATTCAGCGGCAGTATAATGAACAGCTGCAAAGTAAAAATGAGCAGTTAAAGCAGGCAGTCGATCAGGCAGATCGAGCAAATGTGGCAAAGACAAGTTTTCTGTCCCGGATGAGTCATGATATTCGCACACCGTTAAACGGGATCATCGGCTTGCTGGAAATTGGAGAGGCACATCCGGAGAATACAAAGCTGCTGCGGGAAAATCAGAAAAAAATGAAAATCTCTGCCAATCATTTACTGTCCCTGATCAACGATATTCTGCAGATGAGTAAGTTGGAAAGCGGAGAAGTTGTGCTGTCGGAGGAACCGATGAATTTGAAAACCCTGTCGGACGATATATTGACGATTGTGGAGCAGCGTGCAGCGGAAGCCGGTGTAACGCTGGAATATGATAAATCTACCGAGCGGGTGGCATTTCAAAATATTTACGGAAGTCCGTTGCATGTGCGTCAGATTTTCCTGAATATTTATGGAAACTGCATCAAATATAACCGGTTGGGCGGAAAAGTGCAGACGAGCTGTAAATGTCTGGGGGTTGATCAGGAGATTGTAACGTATCAGTGGACGATTCAGGATACCGGTGTGGGAATGAGTCAGGAATTTATCCGACACATTTTTGATCCTTTTGCACAGGAGCGGTCGGATGCCAGAAGTGTGTATAATGGTACAGGGCTTGGCATGGCAATTGTAAAAAATCTGGTGGATAAAATGAACGGGACCATTGAGGTGAAAAGCGAAGAAGGCGTGGGTTCCACCTTTGTGATCACGCTGCCATTTCGACTGGCAACAGAGCAGTCGCAGGAACAGCAGCAACAGGAAAGTGAGGAGATTGTTGAGTCGGCGAGCATCGCGGGATGTCGGCTGCTTCTGGTGGAAGATAATGAGTTGAATGTGGAGATTGCAGAAATGTTGCTAGAGGATCAGGGCGCGCAGGTAATGGTCGTAGCGGACGGACAGCAGGCGGTGGATCGGTTTGTCAGTGAACCGCCGGGAACCTTTGATGTGATTTTGATGGATGTGATGATGCCGGTCATGGACGGTCTGACGGCGACTCGAAGGATACGGGAACTGGATCGGGAGGATGCAAAAACAATGCCAATTATTGCCATGACAGCGAACGCTTATGACGAAGATGTGAAGCAATGTCTGGACGCAGGCATGAATGCGCATCTTGCAAAACCATTACAAATGGATCTGGTAGTGGCAGTTATAGGAAAATATTGTAATTAAATTTGAAAAGAAGCGGGAAAAAACATTCAAAAATCCGCTTCTTTTTCGCTTGTTTGTGAACGAAAATGAATGATTGTGAATATTGCATAAAAATAAAATGTTTTTTTGTGAATTACAATGATTGATTATGACTGATTTTGGAGATATAATACAGGCATAACAACAAGTGAGAAAAAAGTAACTACATAATTACAGGAGGTGCAGGATGGTTTACACAGTAACTTTTAATCCATCACTGGATTACATCGTATCGGTCAATAACTTCCAGATGGGTATGACAAATCGGACATGCGCGGAGCAGATGCTTCCGGGAGGCAAAGGAATCAACGTTTCCACAGTATTATACAATCTGGGAATCGAGACAAAAGCACTTGGTTTTTCCGCAGGTTTTACTGGAAAAGAAATCGAGCGCAGAATGGCGGAAATCGGATTTGCACATGATTTTATTTCTTTACCGGACGGCTGTTCCAGAATCAATGTCAAATTGAAGGATTTTGACGGAACTGAAATTAATGGTATGGGACCGGATATCAGCCCGGAGAACGTAGAAGAATTAATGAAGAAACTGGATGAACTGACAGCAGAAGATTATCTGGTACTGGCAGGAAGCATTCCGGGAAGCATGCCGAAAATGATCTATCGTGACATTATGGCAAGACTTGCTTCCAAAGGAGTTCATTTTGTGGTAGATGCAACAGGAGAGCTTTTAATGAACGTATTAGAGTATCATCCGTTCCTGATCAAACCAAACAATCATGAGCTTGGTGAGATCTTCGGTGTCGAGTTGAAAACCAGAGATGACGTACAGCCATATGCAAAGAAATTGCAGGAGATGGGAGCAAGAAACGTACTTGTGTCAATGGCAGGACAGGGTGCAGTTCTCTTAGATGAGAACGGTGAGTCCCATCAGCTTCCGGCACCGAAAGGAACACTGGTGAATGCCGTTGGCGCAGGTGATTCCATGGTAGCAGGATTTGTAGCAGGATGGATTGAAAAAGAAGATTATGAACATGCATTCCGCATGGGAATCTCCGCAGGAAGTGCAAGCGCATTTTCCGAACTGCTTGCAACCGAAGCAGAAATCAGACAGGTATATGCTTCCATCGAAGCATAATAACAGATAATAAAAAACAGATTTTGGCGAATCTGGAAATGTTGGTATTAAATTTTTGTTTCCGTGAAATAAAATTAAAACGTGAAATGAAATTAAAATAGGAAGAGAAGAAGAAAACGTACAAAGTAAAGAGGGAGGTAATGAGAGTATGAGAATTACGGATTTACTGGACAAAAGAAGTATTTCTCTGGATGCAGTTTGTACATCCAAATCGGATGCGCTCGACCAGGCTGTTGCTTTGATGGTAAAAAGCGGCAAGATTAATGATGAGGAAGCGTATCGCAAACAGGTTTACTTAAGAGAAGAAGAAAGTACCACAGGTATCGGTGAAGGTATTGCAATTCCACATGGTAAATGCGATGCAGTTACAAAACCGGGACTGGCAGCTATGGTCATCAAAGATGGTGTTGATTTTGATTCTCTGGATGATGAACCGGTGAACTTGCTGTTTTTGATCGCAGCGCCGAATACTGAGGATAACATCCATCTGGACGTACTCAGTAAACTTTCTATGTTGCTTATGGATGAGAATTTTGTGGAAAATCTGAAAAATGCATCTTCCGTGGATGAATTTTTACAGATCGTAGATGCGGCAGATGAGGAAAAACCGGATCTGAACGATCAGCTGGCAGCTCAGACAGAGACAGAAGGTGCGGTTTGCAAGATCATTGCAGTTACATCCTGCCCGACCGGTATCGCGCATACTTACATGGCAGCTGAAGGTCTGGAAAAAGCGGCAAAAGCCCATAACTGCTCTATTAAAGTAGAAACAAGAGGATCCGGCGGTGCCAAAAATGTAGTGACAGATGCGGAAATCGCAAATGCAGACTGTGTTATCGTAGCAGCAGATGCAAAAGTTCCAATGGATCGTTTTAACGGTAAGAAACTGATTGAAGTTCCTGTTTCTGACGGAATCAGTAAAGCAGACCAACTGGTGGAAAGAGCCATCCATGGTGATGCACCGGTTTACCACAGCAGTTCAGCAGAAAGCCAGAGCTCCAGCTCACAGAAAGCTTCCGGTGGAATCGGACATAAATTATATGTACATCTGATGAATGGTGTATCCCACATGCTTCCATTCGTTGTCGGTGGTGGTATCCTGATCGCAATTGCATTCCTGATTGATGGAATGAATGTCGATATCAATTCACTTTCCGCAGATATGAGAGCAAACTTCGGTACAATCACTCCGGTGGCAGCAGCGTTCAAACAGATCGGTGGAATTGCCTTTGGACTGATGCTTCCGGTTCTGGCAGGATTTATCGCCATGAGTATCGGTGACAGACCTGCACTTGCTGTTGGTTTTGTCGGTGGTATGATGGCAGCAAACGGAAAATCCGGTTTCCTGGGTGCACTTGCAGCAGGTTTCCTGGCAGGTCTGATCATCTTATTACTGAAAAAAGTATTTGCTAAATTACCGGATGCATTGGAGAAAATCACGCCGGTATTGCTTTACCCCGTATGTGGTATTCTGCTGATGGGAATCATTATGATGTTTGTCATCGAGCCGCCGGTAGGAGCGTTGAATACAGCATTAAATACAGCCTTGACCAACATGGGTGCTTCGAGTAAAATATTACTGGGAATTGTATGTGCCGGAATGATGGCAATCGATATGGGTGGTCCATTCAACAAGGCAGCATATGTATTCGGAACCGCAGCAATCGTTGCTGGAAACTATGATATTATGGCAGCTGTTATGATCGGTGGTATGGTACCGCCGTGTGCGATCGCTCTTGCAACTTTGCTCTTTAAGAACAAATTTACAAAAGAGGAGCGCAAATCCGGACCTGTAAACTTTGTTATGGGACTTGCATTCATCACAGAGGGTGCAATTCCGTACGCAGCAGCAGATCCGATCCGTGTTCTGCCATCCTGCGTAGCTGGTTCAGCAGTAGCAGGCGCATTATCCATGGCATTTGGATGTACACTGATGGCACCGCATGGTGGAATCTTCGTTGTACCGGTTATGGGCAATGCAGGAATGTATCTGGTAGCACTTGCAGTCGGAACCGTAATTTCCGCTGTTTTACTCGGTCTTTTGAAGAAAAAAGTAAATGAATAATTGAGAAAAAAGGAGAACTAACCATGAAAGAATTTAAGTATGTAATCACAGATGCACAGGGAATTCACGCACGTCCGGCTTCTGAGCTGGTAAAAGAACTTAAAGGAGTTACTTCCGTTGTTAAACTTACAAAAGAAGGTAAAACGGTTGAGGCCAAAAAATTAATGGCTGTTATGAGCCTTGGAATTAAATGTGGACAGGAAGTTACTGTAACAGTAGAAGGCGAAGATGAGGACGCTGTAGCTGAGAAACTGGAGAACTTCTTCAAAACAAATCTGTAAGATAACGTTCAGAGAAAAATTGGTAAAAGAATGTTTCAGAACATTCAATGAAGGATATTTGGTAGATATTTTAAGCCAGAGAGGCTGTGTACGGTGGAAAACATCTGGCGTGCACAGCTTTTTTACTTCATAAAACGAAGTAAAAAAGCTAAATATGCGACCAGATGCATAAGGAAGATATCTGCTGACGCAGATTGCACCTGGCGCGAAATCGAATAAAGTCCCTGAAGTTATAGAAAAAGGGAGTAGGAGTGAGGATTTATTCGATTTATTAAAAAATGAAGCGGACAAATATATTAAGATTAGGAAAGGAACAGTTTGGTATGAACGTCTATCAGGGAAAAAGCGTATTTGGTGGCATTGCCATTGGACATTTATGTGTATACAAAAAAGGTGAGCAGCAGGTAACACGTCAGAAAATCGAGGACGTGGAAGCTGAAGTAAAACGTTTTCAGGATGCGAAGGAAGCTGCCCAGGCACAGTTAGGCGAACTGTATGATAAGGCGGTCAAAGAAGTCGGCGAGGCAAATGCAGCTATTTTTGAAATGCATCAGATGCTTCTGGAAGATGAGGATTATCAGGATTCTGTGGAAAATATCATCCGCACCCAGCAGGTAAATGCAGAGTATGCGACAGCAGTAACAAGCGATCATTTTTCTTCCATGTTTGCGGAGATGGATGACGACTATATGAAAGAGCGTGCGGCAGATATCCGTGATATTTCCGAGCGTGTGATCGCAAACTTAAGTGGTGAGAACAAGAGCAAAGTCGTTACGGATGAGCCAGTGATCATTCTGGCAGACGATCTGGCTCCGAGTGAGACCGTTCAGCTTGAAAAAGACAAAGTACTTTCTTTCGTAACAGTACATGGTTCTGTAAATTCCCATACAGCAATCCTTGCCCGTACCATGGGAATCCCGGCGCTGGTGAGCACAGAGATGGAGCTGACCGATGATCTGGACGGAAAACTGGCTGTTGTAGACGGAAATCACGGTATGATCTACGTGGAGCCGGATGCAGAGACCATGGAAAAAATGGAAGCTCTGAAAAAAGAGGAAGAGGAAAAAAAAGAACTTCTTCAGACCTTTAAAAATAAAGAAAGCGTTACCCTTGACGGTAAAAAAGTTTTAACTTACGCCAATATTGGAAATGTCAAAGATCTGGCACTTGTGCTTCAGAATGGTGCAGAAGGTATCGGACTTTTCAGAAGTGAGTTCTTATATCTGGAATCTGAGACTTATCCGACAGAGGAAGAACAGTTTGAGGTATACAAAAAAGTTGCAGAGACGATGGCAGGCAAACGTGTTATCATTCGTACTCTTGATATCGGTGCTGATAAACAGGCAGATTATTTTGAATTGGCAAAAGAAGAAAACCCGGCTATGGGTGTACGTGCCATCCGTATCTGCCTGACCAGACCGGAAATTTTCAAGACACAGCTGCGTGCACTGTTCCGTGCAAGTGCATTTGGTAACATTGCGATCATGTATCCGATGATCACTTCTTTATCCGAGATTGCACAGATCAAAGCTATCGTGGAAGAAGTAAAAGCGGAGCTGGATGCAGACAATGTTCCGTATGGCACACCAGAGCAGGGTATCATGATCGAAACTCCGGCAGCAGCAACCATCAGTGACCTGCTGGCAGAAGAAGTAGACTTCTTCAGTATTGGAACCAATGATCTGACACAGTATACACTGGCGATTGACCGTCAGAACCAGTCACTGGATTCCTTCTTTGATGCACATCATATCGCCGTACTTCGTATGATCAATCAGACCATTCAGAATGCACATAAAGCAGGCATCTGGTGTGGTATTTGTGGTGAACTTGGTGCAGACAGTGATCTGACAGAACTGTTCTTGGCAATGGGTATCGATGAGCTGTCCGTATCTCCGGGACGTCTGCTGACCATCCGCCGTCTGATTTGCGAGACAGACAGCAGCGTAAACAGAGAAGAAATTCTGAAAAAATGGTTGCACCAGAAATAAAATTTTATCTCTGATCTTACATTGATTTCTGTAAGAATTGGAGAGAACTGTAAAAGAGATATTATAGAATGTGTATTTTACAGCAAAATGCAATGTGCATTTTGGAATGAAACGTTATATAATTATTTGCAATTGATAAGGGAAAAGAGGATTTTTGTTGTATGTTAACTGAAAAGAGGCAGGAGGAAATATTGCGCCTACTTACCTTGAAAGGCAGTGTGACGGTTCAGGAGCTGAAAGAGTATTTTGATGCTTCGGAATCTACGATCCGACGGGATCTGAATACGTTGGATGAAAAAGGTGCATTGGTCAAGGTATTTGGCGGTGCCATGCTGGCAGAGTCAAATCTTGCCACAAAAGATGAGCAGGTTTCACAGCGCAAGGGGCTGTATCAGGATGAGAAGCAGCAGATTGGAGAATATGCCGCTTCTCTGATCGAACCACATGATTTTGTATATCTGGATGCCGGAACAACGACCGCATGCATGATTCCATATATCACGGAGAAAACGGCAACTTTCGTGACAAATGCGGTATCACATGCACTGGAACTGGCGGGAAAAGGATTTCATGTCATTATTCTGGGCGGTGAACTGAAAGCTGCCACAGAAGCCATTGTTGGAAACGAAGCGTGTATGAGTTTGCAGAAATTCAATTTTACAAAATGCTTTATGGGAACCAACGGGGCATCTCCGGCAGTTGGATTTACCACACCGGAGATTAACGAAGCTAAGATCAAAGAATGTGCCATGACACACAGTCTGAAATCCTATGTGCTGTGTGACAGTACCAAATTTCATCAGGTGAATCCGATTCGGTTTGGAACCTTTGAATCGGCACAGATCATCACGGAAAAACTTCCGGATGTGGTATTAAAACGTTATACGAACATTATTGTGGTGTCGTGAGATATGTAACGTAAATGAAAGGACTCGGGCTATTTTTTCTTGGAAAGCGATTGTTAGCTTACAAGACAAAATAGCCCGAGTCCTTTCTTCATAACCTTAAAATTTTATTACCCCAATTCCTATTGACATTAGGGGAATACTATGATAATATATCCAAGAATTAAGGAAACAATAGATAAAATACAATACTAAGAATAGAAAGTGTGAGGGACTATGAACGTATATTTTGATAATGCGGCAACGACAAAAATGAGCCAGGTTGCATTGGACGCTATGATCCCATGTCTGGAAAACGTATATGCAAACGCATCAAGTCTTCATACTCCGGGACAGAAGTCCAAGGAAGTACTGGAGAAAGCAAGAGAGGAGATCGCAGCCTGTATCGGAGCACAGCCGAATGAGATTTATTTCACTTCCGGCGGAAGCGAGGCTGACAATCAGGCCATCGTATCTGCAGCAAAATGGGGCGCACGCAGAAATAAAAAACACATTATTTCTACTGCCTTCGAGCATCATGCAGTACTTCATACACTGCAGAAACTGGAAAAAGAAGGTTACGAAGTAACATATCTGGATGTCCATGAGAATGGAATGGTTCGTTTAGAGGAAGTTGAGGCAGCCATCCGTCCGGATACATGTCTTGTAACAATTATGTATGCAAATAATGAGATTGGAAGCATTCAGCCAATCCCTGAGATCGGCGCGATCTGCAAAGAAAAAGGCATATATTTTCACACGGATGCGGTACAGGCAGTTGGACACCTCCCAATTAACGTAAAAGAGCAGAATATCGACATGATGTCTGCATCCGCACATAAATTCCACGGACCAAAAGGAGTTGGTTTCCTGTATGCAAGAAAAGGAATCCTGCTTTCCAACATCATCGAAGGTGGTGCACAGGAGCGTGGTAAACGTGCCGGCACAGAGAACATTCCTGCAATCGTAGGTATGGCAGCAGCATTAAAAGATGTTCTGGCACATCAGAAAGAAAATGCAGAAAAAATGACAGCATTGCGTGACCGTCTGATCGAAGGTTTGCTGACAATTCCGCATTCCAAATTGAACGGAGACCGCACAAAACGTCTCCCGGGTAACGTAAACTTCTGTTTCGAAGGCATCGAGGGCGAGTCCCTGTTACTGATGCTTGACATGAAAGGTATTGCAGCATCCTCCGGTTCTGCTTGTACATCCGGTTCCTTAGATCCGTCCCATGTACTTCTTGCAATCGGACTGCCGCACGAAGTAGCACACGGTTCCCTTCGTTTATCCCTGTCTGAGTACAACACACAGGAAGAAGTAGACTATGTATTAGAAGAATTACCGAAGATCGTAACTTATTTAAGAAATATGTCACCGGTTTGGGATGAATTGGAAAAAGGAGAGAAAAAACATGTTATATAGTGAAAAAGTAATGGATCATTTTCAGAATCCAAGAAACGTAGGTAAAATGGAAGATGCTGACGGAGTCGGCGAAGTAGGAAATGCAAAATGCGGCGATATCATGAGAATGTATATCAAAGTTGATGATGACCAGACAATCACAGATGTAAAATTCAATACATTTGGATGTGGTTCAGCCATCGCAACAAGCTCCATGGCTACAGAGATGATCAAGGGTAAAAAAATCGATGAAGCTCTGGAACTCTCCAACCGTGCAGTAGTTGAGGCACTTGATGGACTTCCACCAGCAAAAATTCACTGTTCCGTACTTGCTGAGGAAGCAGTAAAGGCAGCAGTAAAAGATTACTATGACAAAAACGGCATTGAGTACGATCATGAGAAATTCCAGTCTGTAGACTGTGCACATTGCCACGAATAAAACACCATTCCTTAAATGATAAATACTTGTGAGCGAAAGAAAAGCGTCCTTTGCAGGGCGCTTTTCTTATACAACAAAAAGTAAAAGTTTTACCTACAATTTACAGTAATATGCTTTGGTTTTTACGATGGCATGCTACGATTTCAGTATCAAAAGAAAAGAGTTTTTGATATTGAGAAAGAGGGCATGACATGATGGAAAGGATTTATGCATATTCAAATAAAACAGGAAAACATACAGCAATTTCAGGTAAATATTTGTATCTGTTTTTACGTACAGTAGTTGTAGCAGCAATCTCACTGGCAGCAGTGATGATTTTGAATCTGTTTGTTACGATTCCGGGAATGACACATCTGGCATTTCTAATGCTGGTTTGTGGATGGATTACACTTGGATATGGATTTTTTGGCGGTATCTTAACATTGATGCGACGATAAAGAAACATAATTTTTTATGACAAGTGAAATTACAAGAAATATAGAGTGTGCGATGTGGAATGAAAAATCTGCATCGCACATTTGCTTTTCTATAAAAAGAACGGAATTCCGGGAGTAGCCTGCGGTCTTGGAAATCTGATTTTTCCGGACAACAGTAATCTGATTACGGGAATTGTACTGGAGTTTGCTGTTCCAACGGCGGTAGTTAGTTTGATGTGGGTAACGATTTACAGCGGTAATAATGCCATGTCACTGGCACTTGTAGTCATTGACACTGTTCTGGCACCGTTTTTAATACCGGCGACATTGCATGTTATGGTTGGTTCAAGAGTGCAGATCGATGTAACACAGATGATGCTGCAGCTTATTTTTATGGTGGCATTGCCGGCGGTTCTGGCGATGACATTAAACCAATGCAGCAAAGGAAAAACACAGAAGGTACTGCCATCAAAACTGGCACCGTTTTCCAAGATGGCATTGATTTTTATGGTAGCTTCCAATTCTTCCGGTGTAGCGCCTTATATCCGTCATATGAATCTGGAGCGGATGAAAGTGGCAGGCGTGATCTTACTGCTGGCAGCAGGTGGATATGCCATCGGATTGCTTATTGCGCGGTTGATGCATCAGGATCGTGAAACACAGATTTCCATGATGTATGGAGCAGGTATGCGAAATATCAGCGCTGGAGCAGTCATTGCGGCAACGTCGTTTCCAGGAGAAGTACTGTTCCCTGTTATGATTGGAACATTGTTTCAGCAGGTTCTTGCGGCATTGTATGGCAAGATTGTCTGTGAAAGAAACAAGGATAAGTAAGACTACTTTTTTAACAAATTATAGCAAGAATTCTCCTTCCTCTACAGGTGGGAGATGAATTGCAAAAATAAATATAAACGGAAAAAATAGAACACTTGTTCTATAGCGGAAAATGTGGTATAATACAATCAGTTGAAAAGCCAGAAGGGACTGATTGTATGGATAAAATGGATCATAATGCACATTCAGTATATCTGATGTATTATCAGCTGATTATGGTTGTAAAAGATAGAAGAAAAGTAATAGATGATCCGATTTCAGAACGGCAAAGGAAATATGGGAACATATTGCACCTGATTACGGGATCACACTGGAAAAATGGA
>NZ_QULX01000031.1:0-20566 GCF_003481835.1 Roseburia sp. OM02-15 | reverse complement strand
TGGTCTTTTTGTGATGTCCTTAATGGAATGGATATCCTCTACTATTCTTTTTCAACCTTCATCACATCACCATTGAGATAGGCAGATGCTGATATGATGGATTTCCCTTTGCTGCGTCCAACAATCTTTACTGTATAATGAAAAATCGCCATGCTCCGTTTCCCCCTTTCTGCTGTATCCGGCTTTGATTTCCGGCAGGTAACGTTTTCCCAAAAAGAAAATGGTATCTGCCGGAACGCCCTCTGCGTAAGAGTGCCCTGTGCATAACAGCCTGCATGGAATGTGCCCCTCTGGCGAAGAGTCCCTCCTGCGGCATGAGCAGGTCTGCATGAAATGCCCGCCGACGGAACGAGCCCGGCAAGCGTAAGCGCAGACCGGTTGCCACCTGTGGCAAACTTATACGGACGACCTCTGGTTGTCCATAAGTGCGCCCTTCATGAAAAAGCAATGAAGGGAATGGAAAATCCACTCCCTCCGGCATTACACTTCCTCCGTATTCGCAACTGGCTCTTTCTGCATTGCCTTTGAGAAGAATTTCCCATTTGCTTCCTGCCTTTTTAAGAAGCCGATCAGCTTTGGGATATCATCTTCCTCAATCGCAGAACCCAGCACCGATTCCACCGCACCACCAATCTGGCAGAGCCTGTGTGTCCGCTTTTTAGTTTCCACATCTTTCTGACGTTTCTTCAGTTCCCGTTTCTGTGCTGCATACTGTTTTGCTTTCTCAAGGCTTTCCTGTTCTTTCTTTTCCAACTGGAGCATACGCTCCTCATAACTCTTTGTTGATCTTGCCATAAATATCATCGTCCTTTCTTTTTCTTCCAAACATAAGTTTCCTGTTGTCTGTCAGACGAAGTACATGGTATAATCTGTTTGCGTGTAGGTATATCATGACTCCGGTCTGATAGAACCTTTGGCGGTTTCTTCGGGAACCGCTTTTTTAAGTTGAACCGTTTCTTGTGACTGCTTTCACATTTCCCTTATCCCTCAAGTCTCTGCCCTCGTTGGCTTCCATAAAAAGTTCCAGCATATCCGTTTTGATCAGGACTTTTCTCCCGACCTTTAATACCGGAAGTTTCTTCCATTCCACCAGTTTTCTCAGGGTGTTCCTGCCGATTCCCGTATAATCAGCAGCTTCTTCAATAGATAAGGCAATCTTTCTTTGTGTCATATGACCACCTCCTTTTAAATTGCATTATGCAATTTCATTTGTGCTGTCAGTATAGCGTGTTTATATTGCTTTGTCAAGCATTATGAAATTTCATTCATTTTCTATAAATTGCATATTGCAATATATTTTGTTGCGTGGTATAGTAATGATATACCGAAAAAGGAGGCACATCAGCATGAAAGATAAAGAACTACGCAAGCTGATCGGTAGCAGGGCAAAACAGCGCCGTCTGGAATTAAATCTGACACAGCCTTATGTCGCAGAGAAGATGGGAGTTACCGCTTCCACAATCCTGCGTTATGAGAACGGTTCGATTGACAATACCAAAAAGATGGTACTGGAAGGTCTCTCGGAAGCACTTCATGTATCAATCGAATGGCTCAAAGGGGAAACCGATGAATATGAAACTGATATTACGGATAAGAAAGAATTGCAGATTCGTGATGCGATGGGCAACATTCTCAAACAGTTACCTCTTGACCTCAATAAAACAGAAGACGCTTTTTCTAAAGACTTACTGCTGTTAATGTTAAAGCAATATGAACTGTTTCTGGATTCGTTTCAGTTCGCCTGCAAAAATTACAAAGGCAGTACCAAAGATGCGGACATTGCCAAAGTAATGGGATTTGAATCGAAAGATGAATATAATGAGATTATGTTTCTTAGGGAGATCACACATACTGTCAACGCATTTAATGATATGGCGGATGTTGTAAGGCTCTATTCAAAGAAACCGGAAGCAGCAGAACAAAGGCTTGCCAATCTTTTATCCGAAGTTATGTATGAGGATTCTGAATCGGTATAGTAAGACAACCGGAGTTGTGATATACTTACACGCAAGAAGCATTTCAACAGTTCCGATTGTCTGATATCGAAAGGAGACATACGATTATGGCAAAAGGATCTGTTAGAAAAAAAGGAAAAAAATGGTACTATCGCTTCTATGTAGAAGATGCAAGCGGTAAAATGGTTCAGAAAGAATACGCCGGAACCGAGAGTAAAAGTGAGACGGAAAAGCTTCTCCGCAAGGCACTGGAAGATTACGAAAATAAGAAATTTGTCGCAAAGGCAGATAATCTTACCGTAGGAGAACTTCTGGACATGTGGGCAGAAGAAGAACTAAAAACTGGGACACTCAGCAACGGTACAGTAGAAAATTATCTTGGTGTAATCCGCTATATCAAAAAACACCCGATTGCAGACCGCAAACTGAAAACAGTTACTGCCGAACATTTACAGGCATTTCTTGATCTGCTTACATTCGGTGGTGAGTTTCCAGACGGGAAAGTAAGAAAAGGATACAGCAAAGATTATATCCATTCTTTTTCCGCAGTGTTACAGCAGTCATTCCGTTTTGCAGTATTTCCAAAACAGTTAATCAGTTTCAATCCGATGCAGTATATTAAGCTGAAAAAGCAGGCAGAGGAAGTTGAGCTCTTTTCCGATGATGAAGTGGAAGAAGGTACACAGCCGATTTCACATGAGGATTATGAACGGCTTATCCAATATCTGGAAAAGAAAAATCCACCTGCTATTCTGCCGATTCAAATTGCGTATTATGCCGGGCTCCGTATCGGGGAAACCTGTGGTCTTACATGGCAGGACATTAACCTTGAGGAACAATGCCTGACCATAAAACGCAGTATCCGCTACGACGGCATGAAACACAAAAATATTATCGGACCAACGAAACGGAAAAAAGTAAGGATTGTTGATTTTGGAGATACGCTGACTGAAGTACTGAAAGCTGCCAGAAAAGAACAGCTCAAAAACCGGATGCAGTATGGCGAATTATATCACCGCAATTACTACAAAGAAGTGCATGTGAAAAACAGGGTATATTATGAATACTATCATCTTGACGGAACACAGGAAATCCCGACAGATTACAAAGAAATCTCCTTTGTCTGCCTGCGACCAGATGGCTCTTTGGAACTGCCGAGTACACTCAGCATTGTATGCAGATCAGTGGCAAAGAAGCTGGAAGGATTTGAAGATTTCCATTTTCACCAGTTGCGTCACACTTATACCAGCAATCTGCTTTCCAATGGAGCTGCACCGAAAGATGTACAGGAACTGTTAGGACACTCTGATGTCAGTACCACAATGAATATTTACGCTCACTCAACAAGAAAAGCAAAACGGGATTCCGCAAGACTTCTTGATAAAGTAGCGAGCAATGCTTAACTAAAAATTTCCCTTATTTCCCTTGCGGATTCCGCATAAGGGCAAAAATAAGGGAAAATACATATCATTTCACTATCTAAGGGGCTGTAAGCCTTGAAAAATAAGGAAAGTTCAGGAAATCTCTCCACAAATACCGATTTTAATGTCTCTATTATACCATAATGATACTATTATAAAAAAGGAAAAAGAGCTCCTTCGAGCTCTTTTGGGTCAGTTCTGCAAACTGGAATTTGGTTGTTAAAGATTTGCAAAATATTTTTCTAATGAATCCACAAACTCACCAATATGAATTCCATCTACAAATGAGTAATACACCTGTACATATATTGGCAAGTTTTTACCTGAATTTCTTTTGGAAATATGTGTATATGTTATCCACAACATAGGGTAACAATGGGAAACTATCATTTCATAGTAATACTGTGAAATAAATAGGTTTCCTGTTCATTTGTAACTTTCTTAGTGTCGACACAGTATTCTCAAAGTTTATTCATCATAAGAACATTCACCACTTTGTCTAAATTCTGATAAAACGCATTTACTGATTTATTTTATAACCGGTCAGGATTTTCTCTTATAAAAATAAATTCCGCTACAGAGCGGTCATTTGTTTTAATGTGTCCAAACAACCAGTCAATCACATTTTTCTGTACAAGTTCACTGAACTGATCCGTTGGTCCTTCATAATCATTAAGGTATTCATACAGTACCTGAATTGTCTTTTTAAACTCTTCATGTTTTTCGTGATGCGTTTCACGCCCTGGATAACCAACGTTTTCCTGAAGCTTTTCCTCTTCTTTGAAATGAAAGTTAGTATACTCATCCAGATAATCCAGCATTTTGATTGCTTTTACCTTGCTGTCGCCATTTTGACAGGCAGTTAAAAAGTTTTGGATACGGTCAATCAATTCTTTATGCTGGGTATCGATAGTTTTATTTCCTGTAATTAAATTATCATCAAAGGTAATATTTAAATCGTAAGTCATAATCTGGTCTCCATTTCTTTTATATATTCTCTTGGAATTATTTGTATCTATCAGTTTCATATTAGCATTATCTGCTTAGTCTTCTACAGGAACAAAAACATCTTTTCCCAATCCACAGAGTGGACATACCCAGTCATCTGGAATATCTTCAAATGCAGTTCCTGGAGCAATACCTCCGTCTGGATCTCCTACTGCCGGATCATAAATATAACCACATGGTCCACATTCATATTTTTTCATAGTCATTTTCTCCTTTTCCTGTTGATTTATTTTTGTTACTAGATTTCCACCGTATTTTTCAGTGTTTTGTCTCTTTGTTTTCTACATCATTATACATAATAATTTCACTATTTTCAATAACAGTAATTGTTAATATTTTATGTTTTCAGATCTATTCTTGTCTGCATCAACTATTACGCAACAAGTAGATTCTACACGATTTCTGAAAACATAGCAGTGCATTGTTCTTTCTCATGCAGCATCATTTATTACCATATATCACTGATATTACGACGGCTCTTTCCAACCGCATACCGCTGAAACCATTCTCCTACCTGATAAAACAGCATAACTGCGATTGCTTCCAGATATTCACCATTTTCATAAACAGCTAATGATAACGCACCTACTGTGGCTACTGCCATCAGAAAGTTTTCATCAAATACCTGTCCGTTTTTGATGCCTTTTAATGCTTTTTGTATAATATCGTAGCCAATGATAGCATAATCAATCAGATAACAGAGCAACCGTATCCACCGCCCTGCAGACGGGAATAAGAATTGATCTAATTTATTAAAAGTTTCAGCTGATAAAGACTGCAATACCAGCAATATTACCGTGGCTGCCAGTATCCGCACCAGCATGATCTTTTGCTTTTTTGTCATTCCGAAATTTTGTTTATTTCCAATTATGAGAAAAATAATTGCCATAAGAATGACAGCTAAAAATAATATGTTAAAAATAACACTGTCCATTTCTATCTCCTTTCAATTATTGCTTAATAGTTTAATATTTATTATGAAAAAGCACCATCGAAACTGTCCAGGCTTTTCAAGGGTGCTTTTCCAGTTACTTGGTCAGCTAAAAATTAAAGAGCAATCTCACAATCCGGTTCTACCTTCTTGCAAGCCTTTAAAACATCTTTCATAACGGTTCTCGGCTCTTTTCCTTCCTCAAACTCCACAATCATCTTCTGTGTCATAAAGTTTACGGTTGCTGCTAAAACACCATCTGTCTTACGTGCTGCATTCTCCATCAGATTTGCACAGTTTGCACAGTCCACTTCAATTTTGTACGTTTTTTTCATGATTAAAATCCCCTTTTATTTTTATGAATGATTAAGCACTTGTTTAATCATTTTGAGTTTATTATACTGCTATTTTTCTCTCCGTCAACAGAAATTACAGTGTTCGTTCCATTTGGGATAAATGCTATTCCATTTGGGCTGAAAGCCATTCCATTTGGTACAAAAAAAGTTCAAACTATCTTGAAAAGTGAGTTTCCGTTTGGGATAAATTCATTTCTATTCAGGTTGTACAATTTGATTTCCATGCGTTATACTAGAGGAAAGATTTCACTACAAACACCTATGTCTGCTGCTGCAGACATTATCATAATCGAAAAAGAGGTAGAACATATGACACAAATTACATTGCCACATAATCATGGCGAATCAGCTGATGAGCTGTTTTCTCTGCTTCCTGCTCCACAGGAATTTCAGACATCCGCAGAACTATTCGGATTACTCAGTGATGAAAGCAGACTGCGTATTTTTTGGATTTTATGTCACTATGAAGAATGCGTAATCAACCTATCTTCCCTTGTTGGTATGAGCAGTCCTGCTGTATCTCATCATCTAAGACAATTAAAAACCCGACGGCTGATTGTCAGCCATCGGAGTGGAAAGGAAGTCTATTATAAAGCTGCTGATACCCCACAGGTTCACACTCTGCATAGCTGCCTTGAAAGATTAATTTCCTTATCCGATTCCACAGAGCATCAAACGGAGGTATCAAATGACACGGAAACACGATAAAAATACGGAAGATATTTTGAAAGATATTCCAAATGGAAAAATCATCATAAACCGCCATAACAGTACACATGAAAACGCTATTTTCAATAAGGATTTTCGCTATTGCTCCGATGGAAGGGGACTAGTAGATACCTATTCTGTTTTTCCCTGAATTGAACTTTCTTTTAATTATTACTATGCAAATTGTTTTGAATTTCAGCATAGACCTGTCCACTCTGCTATGCAGATCAATCACTGCCGAAGTGGAAGAATGGGCTGGAAAATGCAGGATCAATCCACAATATATTTGGGCCCCGGAGATTTATCTCTCCACACACTACATTCATGTGCGGATTCTGCCATGAACCTGCCATTAGGATATTATCAATGTGTATCCGTCTTCATTGATTTGGATGCGCTAACTACTACACCACCAGACATTCTTTCTGAAGCAGGCATCAACGGAAATAACCTCTACGCAAAATTTTGTGAACAAGAGGGGCATACTGCTATGCCAGCCAGCGAGAAAATCGAACATATTTTTTCAGAATTATATGATTTGCCAGAAAGAATGTACTTATCTTATTTCAAATTAAAAGTTCAAGAGTTGCTGTTGTTTTTAGATATGCTGGATTTAGAAAATACAAAAAGATTGAACCAGTATGTTTCCGGACAGGTGGAAACTATCAAAGAAATTCACAGTCTGATGACATCCGATCTAAAACGCCACTATACTATTGAAAAGTTGTCAAAACAGTACCTGATGAACACCACTACTTTGAAATCCGTTTTCAAAGCAGTCTATGGAATGCCCATCGCTTCTTACATGAAAGAATACCGTATGAATTTGGCAGCGAATATGCTGTTGCAGGAAGATAAATCTATTTCGGAAATTGCCGCCGCTGTAGGATATAAAAGCCAAAGTAAATTTACATCGGCTTTCCGAAATAAATTTCAGATATTACCTACTGCTTATCAGAAACTGTATCGTAATCAATAATTTTAATGCAAAACTGCACCCACAATATCCCTGAGTGCAGTTTTGTATCAATCAATATTCTAATGTTTCTCCATCAAGTGGAATATCAAGAACAAGTATCCTATACAAATGCACTTTCCTCTTTTGCTTTCCGCAAATCTTTTAACACTGTTCCTATATCTCCCAAAATAGCAATCCCCTTATCTTCAATGAATTCCGGCAAAAACTGATATTCTGAATTTACGGAGATATAATATGCATCTTTCAAGCTGTTTGTCAGTTCCCAAAACGGTTCCTGTATAAACATCGGTGTCATGCGCCCTACTCCAAGTTCTATCAAGAGAATTTTTCTATCTTTGTTCTTTTGAATGTATTTTGAGATTTTCTCATATTCTTCTTCGTATTTTTTCCCTTGCAGAAAGTTCCCATATCCTCTTACCCACGGAAACATTTCCGCACCACAATGAGGGCAGCGAGGAATCAGTTCATCCGGCACCATTGTCCCCTCTCCCATAGCCGCAATCATATCTGCCACAGGTTGTACGGCATCCCATGTTTCATCCTGACAACACTGGGAACACTGGAAGAAACGATGATCTCCCTGAATCTCACTGACCTTTTCTTCCGGATAAAGCTTTACAAACTGTGTATCCTGATTAGTCGTTAAGATATGAAAATCCTTTCCCTGCAAAATTCTATCCAAATCCAGATATGGCTCTCTGATAGGAGCATTTTGTGTAGTATTTAAAAAGGTTGCCACATATCCCCAGTGTTCATTTCTTGTAGAAAACCGATGCATCATTCCGCTAAAAGCACCTTTGAATCCATACTTATCTGCAAATTTTCCAAAATGCTCACGAAAAGAAGGGGTATCACTATAATAAAAGTCACCACCTCCAGCCGCTGATAAACCGGATGCTCCGCCTACTATGATACACTCTGCCCCCTGCACTCTGCGAACAAATTCCTGAATCTGTTCCTCATAAGGAAGTGGTTTTTGTTTGCTCAACACTACAGCAGCACCGCCGGATGCATAGGTACTATAGTGTCTGGAATAGTTCATTTGTGTTTTCATTACCAAATTTTCGTAACAGCTCATTTTTTTCATTCTCCTATCTCACAACTGTAATATCTTTAACTACCTTACTTAGTCTATCATTCACTTTCTGATTTCCTTTAACGCTACCGTAAGATTACCATCCACACCGATGGATTTTTCTTTGATTTCCTCTGGAATGTAAATTTCGCCCTTGTTAAATGTGATATATCTTGCCTGTGGTTCTACTGCTGCAAGATGCATCAAAGGAGCTTTAATCATCTGATTTCTCCAACCAATGCCAAATTCCAGAATTACCAGCTTCTTTCCATGTAAGTTCTGAATAAATTCTTGATAGCGGGCAGCCTTTTCCTTCCAATTTTTCGTTTCTTTAAACGAGGACATCTCACCCCAATTTACTTCCATATCTCCACCGCATTTTGGACATTTCGGCAGTAACTCTTTGGGTACTCTTCCGTTTACTTCCTCTTTTATCATTGCAATAACTTCTTTTTGATTAGGATAAACCTCGTCGTGACATCTGTTCTTGCACCGCATCTGGGTTAATTTCCCTTCCATTTCAAAAACACGGTCTGCCTCAAAACCTGCCGGCACAAAATGATCCTCCGCATTGGAAGTTACTACGAAATATTCTTTATCCTTTACTAGTGCATAGATGTTTTTCATAATCTCACTCGGCTCATCCTGCATAGCTTTTGCCTTAACAAGTCTGCTTACAAACGCCCACTTTTCTTCTACCTTCATTGGCACTGAAAATCCGTGTAAAATACAACTCAGTCCGTATTTTTCTCTGAAATCTCCCATATTTTTCTGAAACCATGCGTCATCTGCAAAAATATTATATCCCTCTGCGATAGACAAACCATTACTGGCTCCAATCAAAATACCATCTGCTTTTTTGATGATTTGACTTATCTCTTGATATACATTCATCTTCATCACCTTTCCTTTCCCGCTATGTTTTCTTTCAAATCCCGCAGGGTTTCTGCCAAATCTCCTGCTATATAAATGCCTTTGTCTTTTATATGTTCTGGAGTTGAGGATTTCTTCTGATTCAGACAGGCATAAAACACCTTTTCATTTTTGTATGTCATTTCCCAAAAAGGAAGTTTAATAATACTGGGTGTCATCTCACCAACCCCCAGCTCCAACAGTACAACATTCTTATCAGTTCCATTCATGAGATATTTTTTTAGGAAATTCTCATATCGCCTTACACCTTCTCTCCAGTCTTTTCCCTCCAAAAATGTATCATCCCTTACCCAGGGAACCATGATTCTTCCACACTCATTACATCTTGGCAGAAGCTCGGAAGTAACACGCAGCTCCCGGATATTTTCGTTCATCCTGCGAATCATTTCTACATTGGAATAAATTTGGTCATGACAAGGCTGACTGCATTGAACATAACCGCTGTTACCTTGATAATCGCAAATCCTTTCTTTCTGAAAGATCCGTTCAAACTGCATATCTATATTGGTTGTTAAAACAAAGACTTCTTTTTCCGCCACAATATCACGCAGGTCATAGTATGGCTGTCCTGTAGGTGCATCCCACATACTTTGTATGTAACGTGCATAATATGCCCACTGTTGTTCCGGCGATGAATAACAGTAGTAAAAACCGTCAAAAGGAGATTTCAGTCCATACCACTCCTTGAAATCTTGTAAACATTCCTCCATATAGGGTAGCCAATGATAATGGTTATATCCCGCCGCACTGGAAAGACCAGAACCGCCGCCTATCAAAACGGCATCTGCCTGACGGATTTTATCTGCCAGAAAACTGACTTGTTCCTCCTTTTGCATACACCACTTTATCTCCTTTTTTATATCAGATTCCACACTTTTTATTTTGCTTGACTTTTATTTTTTTACTTGTTAAAATTAAATTTACATCAAGCATTAAAATCATATTATCATGTAATTTTAAAAATTGCAAGAAGAAAATTCGAGGTGACAAATGAAATATTCCACAAAGCTTAGTGACACCATTCATATTCTTATATTTATTGCTCTTGGAGATGACGAACAACTCTCCAGCACAAAAATTGCAGAAAGTATCAAGACAAACCCGGCTTATGTCAGACAGCTTATGGCAACCCTGAAAAATGCAGGCATTGTTGTCAACACACAAGGTCATGCGAATGCCGCTCTTGCAAAATCGGCAGATAAAATCAATATGTATGACATCTACCGAGCTGTAGAGGGCGATAAGCCGCTGCTTCACCTGGACACAGATACCAATCCGGATTGTGGAATCGGTATCAACATTCAATTCGCTATTGGGGACTTCTATCATGAAATTCAAAATATGGTAGATGAAAAAATGAAATCCATTACATTGCAGGATATTATTGATCGGTATTATTTTAAAATCAGGAAAGTTAAAACCCTTTAACTAAACAAAAATAGCAAGCACTGCCTGTGTCATGACACAGGCGAAATCCCCCACACTTTCCTATCGTCTGTGTGGTTAAATTTCCATAGGGAAGTATCCCTAACCCTCTTTCGATTTTTCTTCGGTTTTCCGTTGGAATACCTTGACCTTTCCTACCGTCTTTGCTGCAATTTGCCTTGGGTAGTTACACCCAGAATTGAATTAAACACGAAATAGACTGTTGTAAAAACCGAACATTTTACAGCAGTTTTTTTGTACCCATTTTCAGGAAGGACGTGACTCAATAGCAAACAGAAACATCACCAATTCGGTCTTTTAACAAAATAAGTACAATTTACGGCGGGCAACTTGCCCGCCGTAAATCTTTAAATTATGCTTTGATTTTTCCAGAAAATATTTTACTTACTTTGTTTTTCATGAGTATGAATACAATTTTTACTTATTTCCGTATCTGCGAAAACTCTTATAAATAAAAGGCAGTAAGGCTATTGCCATCACTGTATACATTACCATTACAAGCGGAATTTGTCGAAATACACAATTCCCAATCTGATAAATAAGTGGGACTTTTACACTTGCCTGTACATTTGTCAAAATTGTTGGTATCAAATTGAAAAGCGTTGTATACCCAGAAAGTGCCCGTCCTATAAATGGCAATAAGCAATATAAAAAGAACGGAATGCAAACAGCGACACTAATTGTATGCATTTTAGCCGCTACTAACATAGACACTACAGCCGCCAGCATACTGGCTATAAATCCACATACAACTGTCAACAAATAGTATTGTCCATATGACATAATGTAAATACTATATGCCTGATACATTTGATAAGGTGTATTCATACCACTGGTTCCCATAATTCCAAAACAAATCACACTAAGTAATATAATTCCCATACAATAAATCATAACCGTCGTAGCTATTCCTGCCAGTATTTTTGTTTTAACAGCTTTTGTACGTCCATACTTTGTAGAGAAAAATACTGCATCTGCTTTTGTCTGAAAATCATCTGCAAATATTCCAGCACAAATAAAACCAACTATGATTGCCAGGATAATAGAATACGTTTCTACATACATAATCATAGTATCCCATGAACTATAAGATTCGTATTCTACTGGTAATTTTATTTCATTATATTTCTTTTCCAAGTATTTTTTCTGTACAGAAGTCTTTCCATATTCTTCTGCCATCTTTTCCATATTTTTATGATAAGTGTCATAGAACTCTTGTATATTTTCTTCTGTCATTTGATTCAGAACACTTTCATCATATTCTGCATCCGGTGTTAATACCGATATTATAAAACTCCTAATATCATCTATCGGTTGTAATGTCGTTCCGTAAATAGCATTTTCTTCTGAGGATTGTGTCATCGCATTTTTATTTTGTTCTATAACTTTTCCAAGTTCATCTTCTGTCAATGTACCTTTCCATGCTCGTCTGTTATCTGTAAGTTTTCTTGTTGCCATAATTCCAGTACTAGCATTTCCATTCTCATCCACATAGCGATTACTTGTAACTGCAAATCCGCTAAAAATGACAGCAAGTATCAATGCCAATCCGATTGCAAATACATTAATTTTCTTTGAAAAAATTCGTTTTAATTCTAATTTAAGCATCTTGTTTCTCCTCCGATTTTTCTCCAAAATAAAATAGAAATGCATCTTCCAGATTTTTTTCTACAGCCACAGCATCTTCTGTTGGCTTTTCTATTGAAATAATTCTAAGCTCTGCTCCGGTTTTTGTTGTTTTTATATTTCCAACCAAATATTCATTCATATATTTGTCTATCATACTTCTCGAAACATTACATTGCCATACCTTTTCTTTCATAGAAGATACTAAATCTTCCGCAGTACCTGCATAAAAAAGTTCTCCATCTTTCATTAACATAATGTTATTCGCAATGTACTCAATATCCGATACAATATGTGTAGACAAGAGCACCAAACGTTCTTCCGACAATTCACTAATTAAATTACGAAAACGTATTCTTTCATTCGGGTCTAATCCAGCGGTAGGTTCGTCCAGGACAAGAATTTGCGGATCGTTTAACATCGCCTGTGCTATTCCTACACGTCTAACCATTCCTCCAGACAAATTCTTCATTTTTCTTTTACTGAATTTTTCCATTCCTACTTGATTTAATAATTGCTTCACTTTTTTTCTGGCAAACGGCATTTTTAACCCTTTTATAGAAGAAATGTACATCATATAATCATATACGGTCAAATCTGGATAATATCCAAAATCCTGTGGTAAATATCCCAGAACTTCTCGGTATTCACCTCCTAGTTTCCATATATCTTTACCATTCCATAATATTTGTCCTTCTGATGGTTGAACAATCGTACAAAGCATACGCATTAATGTGGTCTTTCCTGCTCCATTTACTCCAAGCAGTCCATAAATTCCTTTTTCCATAACACAATTCACTTTATTAACAGCATTTACTTCTCCGTATTGTTTTGTTACATTTTTAAATTCTAATTTCATACGTGTAATCCTCCAAAATTTTTTCATCAAATAGCAATGACTTCTGAACACAAAAAATAAAATATACAAAAGTCAATATCAGCATAGCCACCCATACCGGAGTTACAATTTTCTGATAAATAACATCATTTGCAACAATCATCATCCATAAACCAACCCATACCAGACAGGAAAGCACTGCTATATATTCTGATTTTTCCCATCTGCTGTACAATACACGAAAACATATACAACATGAAACATTTACTGGAAGCAAAAAATTAACCACCAAATCACTTAACGAGAGTATTGTTGTTTGATATGTAATTGCCAAAAACGCCATAACGATCACCAGATCCACTACTCCAAACATTAACATTCTTGCTGTACAAATCTGACGCAGTGTGTAATAAGACGCCTGCTCAATTTCAATCGCACCATTTCTTCTGTTTTTCCAAATTTCCGGGACAATCAGAACCACAAATATGGTGGCAGATATTCCCATAATCCTCATCATATCTTTTATGTCTGACGTATAATTACTCAACCATATCCATAAACACATAAGAATACAACCTTGTAAAATCCACCATCTTTTTTTTATGAATTTTGTCTGCCCATACAAAAATTCAAAATAAGATGTTCTATGCGATTGTTTCGATAAAACCGACTCTGCCAAAATATTCTGACATGCTTTTACTGTTCTGTTTTCTGCTTCAATCCTTACATATTTTTTTTCAATCTCCTCTTTATATTCCTTTATTTGCTGCTTATATTTCATCATAGTTTTTCACCTCCAACTCTTTCATCAAAAGTTCTTTCGCTCTTCCAATTCGATATTTTACAAGCGAAAGTTTTATGTGAAGTAATTCTGCAATTTCTCTTTGTTTCAATTCTTGAAAAAAATATAAAACTGCCGTTTCTCTAATTTCTTCCGGTAACTTTCTCACTGCCTGTTCAATAGTTAATCGGACTCCTAGCTCTTCTACATGATTTTTACTACAGTCCCCTGATTTTAGCAGTTCCTCTGATGGAATATCTTTTTTCTTTTTGTAATAATTTTTAACGGTATTTCCGGCAATTGTATAAAGATAATTCTTAACTTTTCCATATTCTTTATATCTATATAAATTGGAAAAGAAACGTGTAAACACTTCTTGTGTCAAATCTTCTGCCTCATATGGATCATTGATATGTAGCAAACAATATTGATATATCCTTGAGTAATATTTTTTGACCAGTTTTTCACACGCATCTTCATCTCCTGCTCTTGCTAGATGTACTAACAAAGAATCAGTTTTGTATTCCATTCGCAAATTTGCCTCCTCTGTTTTCTATATAATATAACAATCCTACTATAAAAAAAGTTAGGATTCTCTTTTGTTTATATTTATATTTTTCTAAATATTCTTCCAAACATAAATTTTCTTCTTTCATTATTTTAGCGACAGTCGTTCCAACATAACGGTAATGCCATGGTTCATTACTAATTCCTGTTATATCCGTTTTATCTTCCGGGTAACGTTTTACAAACCCATATTTATATGCATTTTCGTCTAACCATTGATATACTTTTTCAGAAGAACATTTGTCGGTATCCGCATTAATATCAACACTCAGTCCTAATTGGTGTTCGCTTGTATCGGGAATTGCAACATATTTCTCGGCTCTTTTTTTTGCTTCTTTCGCAGAATATCCTTGTTTTTCATATTCATTGATTTTCTCGTCCATAATTTTTTGTTGTTCTTCTGTTGTTCGATATCCTTCTCTAACAAACAGTGCCAGCCCCTCAGCTCTTGCATCATTAAACATTTGTTGTAATTCTGGATAAATCCGTGAATCTACTTTTTTACCATTCGATAATTCTGTCAATTCTACTTGATAATTATTTGGAATATAATGATTTCGATCGACCAAAATAAGATTCCATTCACCCGAAGTGTCTGCAAAGGACTTTTCTGACTGCAAAATTTTCGGTAATGTTAATTCTCCAACCTGCACATCGATTTTTATTGTTCTCCACATTACAACGGTTATTATGATAGTCATTAAAAGAATGAATACTCGTAAAATATTCTTTCTTCTGCGATTGCTGTATCTTCTTTTGTTCATTTTCTCTCCCACACTTTCATTATCAAAATATTTCTACTTTTAATATAATTAACAACCAAAACGACAAAAGAGTTAGTATCTAAACTTATTTATCAATAAAAAGTTTATTTTTTCTCAATTCCAGCTCAATTTCCCCTCAATGCCTTTTTCCTCCGATTTTCGTATGCTTATCCCACAGCAGAGCAGTACCACACCGGTACGACCTGCTGAATCAATCAATACGAAAACGGAGGTGTTTTTTATGCGAGAACTCAGAAACACAAAAATTATTGCTGTAGATGCACCTGAAAAGGAGGGGATAAACCATGCAGAACAATATCCGCAACACAAACCTGCGCTTTAATCTGGACAAAGAACAGCAGCGGAGAGCCTGGGAATATTTACAGACGATGGACAGGCAGGATTTTAAATCTTACAGTCAGGTAATCTCTCTTGCACTGGTAGATTATTTTGACCGCTACTACCGCACACAGGCTGATCCTTATCTGGAAACAAGAGAACGGGAAGAACTTTTTGTGAAACAGATTGTAGATGCAGTGGAAAACAGTCTGAAACAGGCATTGCCACTTTTTCTTTCTGGACTGACTGCAGGCATGGTGCAAAGGGAGCCCCAAATCAGGGCGTCCTTTCCAGCACCTGAAAATTCACAGCCAGATAGTGATGTAGACTGGGATTTTCTTGGAGAATAAACCCTTTTGATTGGAGGTGAACACATGACGGACTTTCTGACAGCAGACACCAACCTGCCATCTTATATGATGTTTCCCCGTTTCCTTCTGGACATGGAAATAAACGAAACTGCCAAAATGCTTTATATTATCCTGCTCGACCGGGCAAGGCTTTCCCAGAAAAATGAGGGCTGGTCAGATACAGATGGTCATGTGTTCATTTACTTTACGATTGAAGCACTGGCAGAAGTTCTCCACAAAAGCCAGATGACTGTTAAAACTGCTCTGGCAGTACTGGAAAAACAGGAGCTTATCTTCCGAAAACGGCAGGGACCCGGACAGCCTAATCGGATTTATGTAAAACTCCCAAAAGAAACCATCCACTATACAGACAAATTTCTTTCCCTAAGACAGACAGAAAACTGTCCTATTGACAGACAGGATTCTTTCCCTGATACAGACAGAAAACTGTCTGGTAATAAGAAAGAGATAAAAAAGAACAATTTAGAAAAAAGAGGGAGTAAGGATCCACTCTCACCCTATGGAAAATTTCAAAATGTTTTTCTGTCAGAAAAAGAGCTTGAAGATATCCGGCAGACAATCCCTGACTGGCAGGATTATATTGAACGCTTATCCGGTTATATGGCTTCTACCGGAAAGCAATATCAGAACCATGCAGCTACCATCATCAGTTGGGCAAAACAGGATCATCCTGCTTCCCGGCAAAGGAATTACGAAAGTGAGGAATACGAAACACTATGACAAGATTTACAGAAAAAGAAAATGCTATAACACCAAACAGAGAACTTCAGCCTGATGAATATTTTAACGAAACAGACCACCTGATCTACTGTTCCAAATGCAATACGCCAAGACAATGCCGGCATGAATTACAGGGAAAGGTTCTTATTCCTTCCATCCGCTGTAAATGCCAGCAGGAAATCTTTGAGCAGGAAGAGGCCCAGAGAAAACTTCATGAAAAACAAATGGAAATAGAGCATCTTAAAACCAGCGGCTTACAGGACAAAGCACTCTATGACTACACTTTTGCCAGGGATAACGGCATCAATCCGGAAATAAAACTGGCACACAATTATGTAAGCAACTGGGAAGAGATGAAAGCAAACGCTTCCGGACTTCTCATCTGGGGTGATGTCGGTACTGGAAAATCTTTTTTTGCAGGCTGCATTGCCAATGCCCTTCTGGAAAAAGGCGTTCCTGTACTGATGACCAACTTTTCCCGGATTCTGAATACCCTTACCGGAATGCATTTTGAAGACAGAAACCAGTTCATCAACAGCTTAAACCGCTACAGTCTTCTGATTATTGATGATCTCGGAATTAAGCGGAACTCTGACTTTGCACTGGAACAGGTATTCAATGTGATCGACAGTCGTTACCGCAGTAAAAAGCCTATGATCATAACGACCAATCTCACTTTATCCGAGCTGAATAACGCCGCTGATATCGCACACAAACGAATTTATGACCGTATTCTGGAGAGATGTATTCCTGTCCGTATCAATAACCGGAATATTCGTCAGGACAATGCAACAGCTAATTTAAAACAGGCGAAAAAAATCCTGTTGAACAATCATGCTCCGAACCAGAATTGACTCGAAGAAGTATAACACAATGATTACTTTTCACTGACAGTGGTACTACTTTCTTTCCTCATTTATTACCAGAAATATGCCACTGTCAGTTATCTAAAACCATAGTACCAAACCAAAAGATTTTAAAACCAAAACTGCCCGGATACGGGCATAAAAAGGAGGTGCCAGATATGGCAGATAAAAGAATCATGACACCGGAAGAAAAAGCACTTTTACAGGCAAGACACCGCCAGGAAGAAGCCGAAGCAAGAAATCGCAAAAAAGAACGTGATGCCAGAACACACCGATTAGTCCAGGAAGGAGCCATTCTGGAAAGTATTGTTCCCCATATTAAAGAAATGGATTTAGATTCCCTGAAACGGGAGCTGATGATCCGGCTACGGGGAATGTAAACGCACAAGTTCTACTCCCGAAGGGCGCACTTACTCACCACCTGATAAATCAGGCAGTGGTATCCCCTTCGGGGCTCGTGCGCTCTGCCGAGGGCTTTATCCGCTGTTGCAGGCAACATCGAAAGGAGGTGCCAGATATGGCAATTTATCATATGCAAGCCAAAGTCGTCAGCCGTGGTTCCGGTCGGTCTGCTGTTGCTGCTTCTGCTTATATGAGCTGTAGCCGGATGTACAATGATTACGATGGTATTCAGCATGACTATACCAGAAAGCATGGTCTCATTTATCAGGAAGTATTGCTCCCACCGATGGCTCCACCAGAATGGAAAGACCGTGAACAACTCTGGAATGCTGTGGAAGCTGCAGAAAAGACAAAAGACAGCCGACTGGCAAGGGAATTTGTTGTCGCACTTCCCATTGAATTAGATAAGGACAGTAATATTTCTCTTCTAAAAGATTTTATTCAAAAGAACTTTATAGATATGGGCATGTGCGCTGACTTTGCTATTCACGATACGGATGGACACAATCCTCATGCACACATTCTGCTTACCGTCCGTCCACTGAATGGAAACGGAACATGGCAGTATAAAACAGAAAAAGAATATCTCTGTATAAAAAATGGGGAAGAAAAAGGATTTACAGCTACTGAATTCAAAGCTGCACAAAAAGATGGCTGGGAAAAGCAATACAGATATAAAGTTGAAAAAAAGAAGATTTATATGACCGCATCTGACGCACAGGAAAAGGGCTATGACCGCATCGACAAGCATCCTAAAAGTAGCCGCTACGGCAGACAGAATCCTATTTCTGAACAATGGAACAGTGATGAGCAACTCTGTGTCTGGAGAGCAAACTGGGCAGATACTGTAAATGAAATGCTTGCCCGCAATCAGATAAATGCATCCATTGATCACCGCAGCTTTGCAGATCAGGGAATCACCGAACAGCCGACCATCCACGAAGGCTACATTGCCCAGAATATGGAAAAGAAAGGAATGATAGCTGACCGCTGTGAAATCAACCGTCAGATTCGTGCAGATAACCAAATGCTCCGGGAATTAAAAACTCAGGTATCGAAACTGGCTCAGGCTGTCAAACATTCTATTCCTGTAATTGCAGAAACAATGGAAACTATCCGAAATCATATGATTTTTACACAATATCATTTACTTCATAATGAGATGCAAAAAGAAGTAATTCATGATTGGATGAATCATTTTAATCCAATACTGAATAAATACAACACCGTTAAAAAGAAACTCAAAGCTAAAGTTACGGAACGGAAAGAACTGAATGTGCAAAAGGATAAAACCAGTATTTTGAATCCCATCCAGCATATAAAATTGAATCAGCAGCTTACAACTGTTACCGAAGAAATTGAAGAACTGAAATCAAGGAAAGAGCAGCTAATCTTCCAGGCAGAATGCTCTACCGATAAAGATATGACGAATCTATCCAAGAAATATGACCAGATGAATAACAATCTTGATATTCTTGATTCTCAGGACATCTCCCTTAAAAAACAGCTTGAAAAAGATGCCGCTGCTTTCCGGGAAGAAAAATTTCGTCCTGATCCAGAACAATACACAGAATTGCTGGACACCAGAATCCAGATACGTCCTGATTTTCGGGACAAGCTGATAGAGCAACTCAAAGGTACGTTCGGTAAATATTATGACTATCACCGTCGTGATATTGCAACCAATGAAGTGGATTATCTCAATGTGGAAGATCCTGATGTCTTCTCCCATCGTGCATGGGAACTTAAATATCAAAGAGAACAGGAAATACGGCGAAATCAGCCTGCTCGGACTAAGAAAAAGTCATATGATATAGAATTGTAACCGTCTTTGAATAGATAATATGTTCTTACAAATCTCTTGTTCAAAAATGAATTTTTTTCAAAAAAGCGTATGGATTTAAAACTTCCATACGCCTTTTTATATTCCGCTCTTCAAATTGTCTAAAAGTTGACTAAAAATATATCACCGTTCATATGATGCAATAATTTCTTTGCTATCTGCTGTTTTATAATCAATTGTTCCCAAATTACCAATCAAGTCAAATGTCATATCTGCATTAACCTGCAATTCATCTTCAAGTTTGACTGCCGACGGCTCATCTTTTAGAAAAACTGTTAATCCATAAGGCTCTGTTTCAGACTGTATCTCTATACTGTCATATGAGTATCCCTCTGGATACTCTTGACCGCTTACAATATTTATAACATTTGAAGAATCTCCTACATAATCTGTCTTATACTGCGATAAATCAGGAATTTCGTACAATTTTTCTTTTTTTCCGCACGCTGAAATCAACATGATTGATACGGCAACTAACATAATTGCAAGTACTTTTTTCTTCATAGAAACACCTCCCGAAATCTTTATTCAACACTTTTCGATTTGAGTAAAAGCCCAAGGGACTTTAATGTCCCTTACAGACTGTAGACAAAGCCCTGCTTTTGCAGGGTTTTGCTATTGTTGGAACCGCTTTTCT
>NZ_QULX01000030.1:0-26013 GCF_003481835.1 Roseburia sp. OM02-15 | reverse complement strand
CATTGAGCAAGAAGCCCCCACTTCAAAATCTGTGATTTAAGTGGTGGGAGCATGTCACATGAGTTACAAATGGAGGATAAACATACATGAATATACAGGAAGCAAAGGAACAGATTGAAAAGGCCGTTCGTATTTATCTGATGAAAGATGAGTACGGGGATTACCGCATTCCGATTGAACGTCAGAGACCGGTATTTCTGCTTGGCGCGCCGGGTATCGGAAAAACTGCCGTTATGGAGCAGATCGCACAGGAGATGGATATCGCACTGGTGTCCTATTCCATGACGCATCACACAAGACAGAGTGCGCTTGGCCTGCCGTTTATCAGTCACAAAAACTATGGCGGAACAGAGTTTGACGTATCTGAATACACCATGAGTGAGATCGTGGCATCTGTATACGAAGCAATGGAAGTGACGGGAAAAACAGAGGGAATTCTGTTTCTGGATGAGATCAACTGTGTGTCTGAGACACTGGCTCCGTCCATGCTGCAGTTTTTGCAGTACAAAACTTTTGGAAAACACCAGATTCCGCAGGGCTGGGTGGTTGCAACCGCAGGAAACCCGCCGCAGTTTAACCGTTCCGTCCGTGAGTTTGATATCGTAACCATGGACCGTCTGAAAGTGCTGGAAGTGGAAGCAGATTATGATACATGGCGGAAATATGCGGTCAATAAGGGCTTGCATGGATCAATCCTGACCTATCTGGATATTAAGAAAAATGATTTTTATGTCATTGAAAATACTGTGGACGGCAAATCCTATGTGACCGCCCGTGGATGGGAGGATCTGTCAGAGACCATTTATTTATATGAAGAAAACGGATTTACCGTGGACGAAGTGCTTGTTGGTCAGTATCTGCACAACAAACGGATTGCCCGCGAGTTTGCTTCTTATTATGACTTGTACCAGAAGTATAAAAAAGATTACCGTGTGGCACAGATCCTTTCCGGAAATGCGGACGCAGATGTGCGTAAGCGTGCGAAAAACGCAGCATTTGATGAACGTATTTCCCTGCTTGGTCTGTTGCTGGAGGCATTACAGGATAAAATTCGTAAGAATGTGGAGTTTGAGGATGCATTGCGTAGCCTGCTTCCGGTATTAAAAGAGTTAAAAACAGAACTTGCGGCATTTACAGGAGCAAGTTCTCAGATTCCGGGCTTATTAGAGGCGCGGGCAGATCAGGTACAGCTTGAGATGGAGCAGGAGGACAAGGCCAATGCGCTGTCCGGCGCAGCACGCCGCGGTTACCAGCTTGTGATCCGTACACTGCAAAAAGATGCAAAAGAGCTTCGCATGCAGGAAATCGACAACGCACAGGCAGCATTCCTGTTTATTAAGGAAGCATTTGACGATCAGGTGACAGACATGAAGGCACAGAGTAATGAAATCAGCAAAGAACTGGAAAATCTCTTTGCTTTTGTGGAAAAAATCTTCGGAACCGGTAACGAGATGCTGATTCTGGTAACAGACCTGACAGTCAATGCAAACAGCATGAAATTTATCAGTCGCAAGGGCAGCAAAGAATATTTCAAATATAACAAAAAATATCAATTGTATGAAAGACAGCAGGAAATTTCAGATGCATTGGAACAATTACAGATATAGAAAAGAAACAGATGGAATTGTGATCGAGGAGTACGAGGGCGAAGATCTCCATGTCGTGATTCCACCTGAAATCGAGGGGCTTCCGGTGAAAAAAATCGCACCGGAGGCATTCAGTTCACATGGAGCGCTGATCGAGACCATCGAAGTACCGGAAACGGTGACGGAGATCGGGGATGGTGCCTTTAAAATGTGCATGAGTCTGAAAAAACTGATTTTACAGAACGGTGTACAAAAGATTGGCGAAAACGTGCTGCTTGTCACGGCAGTGACAGAAATGTATCTGCCGGCATCGGTGTCAGAGCTGGTACGCCCATGGGAATGGGGAAAAATTGCATTGGAAGTGGCACCGGACAATCCGAACTATTTTTCTGATGGATATGGCTTATATGAAAAGCATCCGGAAGGCTATGCGCTGGTAGCTGTGCGGGCAGAGGATGAGCGGGAATGTTATGAAGCTACGCCTGGAACGGTTTGCGTAAAGCGGCATGCATTTGAAGGACAGATGTACATTCAGCAGGTGGTGCTGCCGGAAGGCGTGCAGCAGATTGAGGAAGAAGCCTTTGAGAGCTGTCAGGCTTTGCGGCGGATTTCACTGCCGGAAGGATTGAAACAGATCGGTGCAGATGCGTTTCGCTGCTGTATCAATCTGGAAGGAATGAAATTGCCGGCATCACTGGAGACCTTGGGTGAGCATGCCCTGACGGATACTTACGGCTGGAGTCCGAGCATGAACGGGATTCAGTATATTACCGTGCAGCCGGAAAACCCATATTTTTACAATGATGCGTATGCGTTTTACCGCCGGGGAGAACATGGCGATACATTGATCAAATATTTTGGAAAAAATGAGACATGGAAGATTCCAGAAGAGGTGACAGAAGTTGGTCCGATGGCGTTGCGCCGTGCCAATCTGCGGGAAGTGACGATTCCGGAAACTGTGAAAAAAATACCAAAGGATGCATTTCAGGAATGTAACCGTTTGGAGTGTATGGAAATCGAGACAGATCAGGTGAAACTGTATGTTCCGGAAAATCCGGTGTACCGTAAGGTGGAAATCAGTGGTCTGTTTTGCCTGGATTCAGATGGAAATCTCAAATACGACTATGCGGCTTATGATGCGCTTTTACAGGAATGGTCTCAGATTTTGATCCGTTGCCGGATGGCGGCGTTTCGTCTGGAATATCCGATGCAGCTTAATTCTACGCAAAAAGAAGCGTATCAGGCATTGATTTCGGAACACCTGAAGGATTTGGTTTATGATATCTGTAAGCGAGAAAGCTTAAAAGATCTGGAAGCGCTTGGAAGAGCGGGGATGATCACCACAGATAATATCGAGGATATGATCAGTTGGACGACGGAGTGTCATCGGGGAAAACTGACGGGGTATCTGATGCAATATCAGAGTGAGCATCTTGGCGCAGATGAATTTGATTTTTCGCTATAGAGAATGTGTAAGTGTTGGAAAGATAAAACTATTTGAATCGTGTAATTAGAATGGTATGCGATCCCTGTAAAGATGGTGCATTGTTACATATTGGAAAATCAGAAATATGAATTTTATGAAATGAAACGGGGAAAGGTTTTTATAAAGTATGGAAGCAATCAGAAATGAGGAAAACATGCAGCAACTAAAAAAGTGCAGAAACTGATCATCGGCATGGGAGAAGCGCTGCTCTGTTATGGGGCGGAGATTTCCCGAGTCGAGGAGACGATTCAGCGTGTGGCGGATCATTTTCAGATAGAAGAAGTGGAAATGTATGTCATTACGAATGGTCTGTTTGTCAATGTGCATCAGCAGGAGGAGCATACTTCCACTAGACTGAAATATGTACCGTCGATTTCTGTTAATATGAAGAAACTGTGCGATATCAATGAACTTTCCCGCAGGATCGAACAGGAAAATCTATCGGTGGATACGGCGTTGAAGACGCTGGAACAGATTCGGGCGGCGAAAAACGAGCCGGTGTGGGAACTGGTGCTTTCCTCCGGTGTTGGTGCGGCTGCTTTTGGTTTCCTGTTTGGCGGAAGCATGTGGGATTGTCTGGCTGCTTTTGTGTGCGGTGTGATCTTGCAGATGTTTTTCTCTTTCTTAGAGGCGAAGCATGTCAATATTTCAAAGGTCTTGCTAGATATTATCGGCGGACTGCTTGTCACGATTCTCTGTGTGATCCTGCAGCGGATCGGTGTGTCGGAACATTTGGAACTGGCGATCGCAGGGGCGATCATTCCGATGATTCCAGGAGTGGCATTTACCAACGGAATACGCGATATTGTGGACGGTGATTATCTGTCAGGATGCGTCCGGCTTTTGGATGCAATTCTTGTATTCTGTTCCATTGCCATTGGCGTGGGATTGGGACTGAAACTGTAGTGGGAGGAGGAAACAAACATATGCTAATCAATGCAATTGGGCAGCTTGCGGCTGCATTTTTGGCGACGATTGCCTTTTCCGTGCTGTTTCATGTGCCGAAAAAACAGTATTTTGTCTGTGGACTCACAGGAACGCTTGGATGGCTGGTGTATTTGATTGTAAATCTCAAGTTTTCCAATACTCTTGCCTGTTTTGCGGCAACGGTGGTTATTGTGTTCTGTGCACGGTTGTTTGCGGTGTGGAGAAAAGTACCGTCGAATGTGTTTATGATCTCCGGAATTTTTCCAATCGTGCCGGGAATCGGCATTTACAATACGATTTATGACATTATGATCGGGGATGCCGCGGCAGCAATGACGAGCGGTTTGGAGACGTTTAAGGCGGTGGCAGCGATCGTACTTGGCATTGTGTGCGTCTTTGTGATTCCAAACAAATGGTTCCGGGGATTAAAATTATAGGTACAGATATGAGAAATGTCTGGAGCTACATTTGAAATGGGTGTGTGAATATGGGAAACAGAGATGTAGAACTTAGGTAAGCGAATATGACATGGACAAGATAGAGCAGACTAATGAAAAAGATGTTGATTTTTTCAGTGATACATGGTATCATATCCCTTAGTTATGGTTATAGGTGTGTTATGACCATTTAATTTATACCGCAGGAGGTGGATATCGTGGAAATCGCAAGAACAATTATACAGATCGTATTTATTATATTAAGTATTATCATGACAGTTATCGTATTGATGCAGGAAGGTAAGAATAACGGACTGGGAGCTTTAACCGGTTCATCTGATACTTATTGGAGCAAGAACAAAGGACGTTCTATGGAAGGAATGCTTGTAAAGATCACAAGAGTTCTTCTGGCACTGTTCCTTATTATTTCTGCAGTACTGACAATTGGACGTTTTCAGTAAGAATACCTAAGAGGCTGTCGTTTTACGACAGTCTTTTATTATTATACGGAGAGTTGTTTTACAGAGATTGAAAATTATACTAATATAATAAATATAGGAAACAATGCGTTTTTACAAAGGATGTTCCTTTTGCTGTGATTGTGATATGGGGATAGAATAGATGAAGAAAGAATTATTAGAAGAGAGAAAACAAATTGTATATGAACTGATCTGCGATGATCTGTATGTGCCAATGAAGGCAAAAGAAATCGCAATCTTGATGAACGTGCCGAAAGCGCAGCGCCATGAATTGCAAGAAGTGCTGGATGCACTGGTGGCAGAGGGCAAAGTTGAGGTGTCCACAAAAGGCAAATATACGAAGGGCACCAGTCCGAACCTCACCGGTGTATTTACCGCACATGCCCGCGGTTTTGGATTTGTCACTATTGAGGGTGAGGACGAAGATATTTTTATTTCGGAAAGCAATACAAACGGGGCCATTCAGGATGATGTTGTACAGATCGCGCTGGTTCCATCCAGTGGAAAACGTAGAGAAGGAAAAGTTGTAAAAATCGTAGACCATGGTTTGAAGAACGTGGTTGGTACATTTGAAAAAAGCAAGACCTTTGGCTTTGTGCGACCGGATAATCCAAGAATTAACATGGATATTTTTGTACCAATCGAGCGTTCCAAAGGTGCCGTGACCGGACATAAGGTAGTTGTAGAACTGACTTCTTACGGTGGAAAAGGCAAAAAACCAGAAGGAAAAGTCATCGAGATCATCGGTCATGAGAATGATCCGGGTACGGATATCATGTCTCTGGTGCGGGCGTATGGACTTCCGGTGGAATTCCCGGAGAAAGTATTAAATCAGGCAGAGCGCGTGGCAAAAGATGTGACTTCTGCGGATATGGCAGGACGTATGGATCTTAGAGACTGGCAGACCGTTACCATTGACGGAGAGGATGCTAAGGATCTGGACGATGCGGTGACCTTGACCAGAGATGGCGATTTCTGGCAGCTTGGCGTGCATATCGCTGATGTGACAAATTATGTGCAGGAAAACAGTGCGCTGGACGTGGAAGCGCTGAAACGCGGCACCAGTGTTTATCTGGTGGATCGTGTGATTCCAATGTTGCCGCATACGTTATCTAATGGAATCTGTTCTCTAAATCAGGGCGAGGATCGACTGACTTTGAGCTGTATTATGAAAATTGATGCAAAAGGAAACATCGTGGATCATCGGATCGCAGAATCTGTCATCAACGTTGACCGCCGCATGAGTTATACCGATGTAAATAAAATTATTACGCTGAAAGATCCGGAGAAAACAGAAGAGTACAAAGATTTTGTACGGATGTTTTTGGATATGAAGGAGGTGGCAGATCTGCTGCGTGCAAAACGTCGGAAACGTGGTTCCATTGATTTTGATTTTCCAGAGACGAAAGTAATTCTGGATGATCAGGGACATCCGGTAGACATTAAACCGTATGACCGCAATCCGGCGACAAAGATCATTGAGGATTTTATGTTGGCGGCAAATGAAACCGTTGCGCAGGATTATTTCTGGCAGGAGATTCCGTTTGTGTACCGTACGCATGAAGTGCCGGATACAGAAAAAATTAAAAAGCTGAGCACGTTTATCAATAATTTCGGATATCATATCCATATGGGTTCTGATGAAGTGCATCCGAAAGAGTTGCAGAAACTTTTGGCAAAAATCGAAGATACGCCGGTGGAGGGACTGATTTCCCGCCTGACACTGCGTTCCATGAAGCAGGCAAAATACAGTGTGGAATGTGTGGGACATTTCGGACTGGCAGCGCAGTATTACTGTCATTTTACTTCCCCGATCCGCCGTTATCCGGATTTGCAGATCCATCGAATTATTAAAGACAGTCTGCGTGGACGGATGAATGAAAAGCGGATGGAGCATTATTGGAAAATCCTTCCGGGCGTGGCACAGCAGGCAAGCCAGTTGGAGCGTCGGGCAGATGAGGCAGAGCGTGAGACCATCAAAATGAAGAAAGTGGAATACATGGAGAGCCGTATCGGAAATGAATACGAGGGCGTTATCTCCGGTATTACGAACTATGGTCTGTATGTGGAACTGCCGAATACGGTAGAAGGCATGGTGCATGTCACAACGCTGCGTGGAGATTACTACAATTATATTGAAAGTACCTACGAGATGGTGGGTGAAAACACCGGAAAAAGCTATAAGCTGGGACAGACAGTAAAAATTCGTGTGATCGGTACAGACAAACTGGTGCGCAGAATTGATTTTGAACTGGTTGATCCAAAGAAGGAAGAAGAATTTTAGCAAAGGTAGAAAAATTATGGGAAAAGACAGATACAAATTGGTCGCAAATAATAAAAAAGCATATCATGATTATTTTATTGATGAGACATACGAGGCAGGAGTAGCTCTGCACGGAACGGAAGTAAAATCTGTGCGCATGGGAAAATGCAGTGTCAAAGAATCCTTTATCCGAATCGAGAACGGAGAAGTGATCGCATACGGATTGCACATCAGTCCATATGAAAAAGGAAACATTTTCAACCGGGATCCGCTGCGTCCGAAAAAACTGCTGCTTCATAAATATGAGATCAATAAGCTGGCAGGAAAAATTGCAGAGAAAGGTTATACACTGGTTCCATTGAAAGTATATATCAAAGGAGATCTGATCAAAGTCGAGATCGGACTTGCCCGTGGTAAAAAACTGTACGATAAACGTCAGGATATCGCGAAGAAAGATCAGCGGCGTGAAGTGGAACGTGAGTTTAAAGTAAAGAACCTGTATTAAATATTGATGTAATGAATAATATTTTTTGACTGTAGTTCAGAAAGAAAAAGTAAAATAAACTGTTGGTTTAGACAGAGGCTTTTCTCTTGACGAACCGAAAAAAATCCCATATAATAACAAAGATCAGAAGAATAAATTTCTGATAACTGGCATGATCCGCCGAAGTGATTCGGGGATGTACTGGTTTCGACGGGGTTTTAAAAGCCGGAGAAGCGAGCCGTATGAAATGCGTTAAATTTCAAATCTAAATATAAACGCTGATAATAATAAATTAGCACTGGCTGCCTAAGTTGCAGCTTGTCTGACCGGGAGCACCTGCACTTTCGGACCCAGGCATCGACCATGCAGGAAACGACTTATACAAAGCTTTGCGTATAAGGGCGTAATATGAAGCTACTGAAACCGAAAACCGGTTACTGGGTGTTCGGCAGAGGGAATGTCAATACAGTGACTACGCTCGTAGAAGTACGGTGGCTGGAATTTCGGACAGGGGTTCGATTCCCCTCATCTCCATAAAAAGAGCCGGGAACGCTTGTTTTTCAAGGGTTCTGGCTCTTTTTTTGTTGTTTTATGGTACTAATTTGGTACTGATTTCTCAGTAAAATCAATGGTTTTAAGTCATTTTTATTTTTATATGATATTTGGAAAGTAGACAAATTGATACTATTTTGATACTATAATTCCGTATAAATTGTGTTTTCGATGCAGTTTTGGCTTTTTTGGTAATTTCCATAAAATAGACACATTTATCGGATATACTCAGAATTAAAAAAGGATAATTTGCCCTTGGAACAGGGCGTTTGTTACCATTTTTGAGAATATAGAAGACCGGAGGGACTTATGATGGATAAATTAAAAATTCTTGTGGTTGATGATGAAAGCAGAATGCGCAAGCTGGTGCGTGATTTCCTGGTAAAACACGATTTTGATGTGGTGGAGGCAGGAGACGGTGAGGCAGCGCTGGATCTGTTTTATGAGGATAAAGACATTGCACTGATCATTTTGGATGTCATGATGCCGAAAATGAATGGTTGGGAAGTCTGCCGTGAGATCCGGCAGTCATCCAAAGTGCCGATCATTATGCTGACGGCGAAAAGTGATGAGAGCGATGAGCTGATGGGCTTTGACCTTGGCGTGGACGAATATATTTCAAAACCATTTTCACCGAAGATTCTTGTGGCGCGTGTAGAAGCAATTCTGCGTCGTACGAATCAGCTCAGTGTTGAGGGAAGCCTTGAAATTGGAGGTATTTGTCTGGATAAAAATGCGCATACCGTAACGATTGACGGTAAAAATATTGAAATGAGTTTCAAAGAGTTTGAACTGCTCACCTACTTTATGGAAAATGTTGGAATTGCATTGTCCAGAGAGAAAATTCTGAATAATGTATGGAATTACGACTATTTCGGTGATGCAAGAACCATTGATACTCATGTCAAAAAGCTGCGCAGTAAGCTGGGCGACAAAGGTGAATACATTAAGACCATATGGGGAATGGGATATAAGTTCGAGGTATAGAAGTGATTTTTATTCCCCATATGGTCTGAGACCTGATGGTCATGCTATGCGCATACGCGCCCATATCAGACACGCTGATATGTCAATGGGGAATGGGATATAAGTTCGAGGTATAGAAGATAAAGGAGTACTATGAAAAAACATTCTCTGACGCGGCAGATCACGTCTATTGTCAGTATTCTGGTAGCAGGGGCAATTCTGCTTTGCTGGGTACTAAATACCACGTTACTGCCACGTTATTATATGCACAATAAAAAACATGTGCTGATGGAAAATTATGAGACGATTTCCAATGCCAGTGAGCAGGATAAGCTGGAATCGGATGAGTTTACCGTAACTTTTGATAATCTGTGCTCCAACGGCAATATTATGACACTGATCTTGCAACCGGATGGAAAAGTTTTACGTTCTTCGGTTAATGATCTGGATGCCTTGCGGGGAGAACTCTGGAATGTTCTGCTTCATACGGATGATATGGAAGTGCTGTATTCCAACGATCAGTATCAGTTACTGCGTAAGAACGATACCCGTCTGGATTCCGAATATCTGGTGCTGGTAGGTGTACTGGAAAATGGTGATATGATTCTGATGCGTACTGCGGTGGAAAGCATTCGGGAAAGTGCGGCTATTTCCAACCGTTTCCTGTTGTTTGTCGGAGCGGCAGCTATCGTGTCGAGTCTGCTGGTGGCATTTTTTACTACAAGACATATTACAAAACCGTTGCAGCAGCTGACGGATATTTCCAAACGAATGGTAGATTTGGACTTTAATGCGAAATATGAGAGCAACCGTTCCAACAGTTACGAAGTGGAAGAACTGGGAAATCATATCAACCGTTTGTCGGAAAATCTGGAACGGACGATTTCGGAGTTAAAAACTGCTAACGTAGAATTGCAGGATGATATTGAAAAGAAGATACAGATTGATGAGATGCGAAAAGAGTTTTTGTCCAATGTATCTCATGAATTAAAGACGCCGCTGGCACTGATTCAGGGCTATGCGGAAGGTCTGCAGGAATGTATCAATGATGATGCGGAAAGCCGTGAGTTTTACTGTGATGTCATTATTGATGAGGCGGACAAAATGAATCGTATGGTCAAGAAGCTCTTGACTTTGAATCAGTTGGAATTTGGAAATGATCAGGTAGTCATGGAGCGTTTTGATATGACAGAATTGGTTCGCGGTGTGGCAAATTCGACTAAAATCCTGATGGAACAGAAAGGCATTCGTCTGGAGTTGGACAATCCGGAAGAAGCCTGGGTATGGGGCGATGAATTTAAAGTAGAAGAAGTTATTACGAACTACATGAGCAATGCCATTAACCATGCGGATGGTGAAAAAGTGATCCGTGTGTTCTACACACGTTTCGAAGATAAATTGCGTGTCAGCGTATTCAACACCGGTCAGCCGATCCCGGAGGATGATATTGATAAAATCTGGGTGAAATTCTACAAAGTAGACAAGGCGCGGACAAGAGAATACGGCGGCAGCGGCATCGGTCTGTCCATTGTAAAAGCAATTATGGATTCCTTCCACCAGCAGTGTGGTGTGATTAATCACGAAGACGGTGTGGAATTCTGGATGGAGCTGAGCACAAAGTAGAGGGAGAGTGAAAAAGATGATTGCAATTATTGATTATGATGCGGGCAACTTAAAAAGCGTGGAAAAAGCGCTGGCGCATATCGGAGAGGAGAGCGTGATCACCCGTGATTTTCAGACAATCCTGAATGCGGATAAAGTGATCCTGCCTGGCGTTGGCGCCTTTGGTGATGCCATGGCAAATCTGAAACGTCTGGAGCTTGACAAAGTCATTCGTGAATTAAACGAGAAACAGACTCCGTTTTTGGGAATCTGTCTGGGGCTACAGCTGCTTTTTGAGAGCAGTGAGGAAAGCCCAGGAGTGGAAGGTCTTGGTTTGTTAAAAGGTCAGATCAGACGTATTCCAGATAAAGAGGGATTAAAGATTCCACATATTGGATGGAATTCCCTTGACTTCCATAACAAGGGCAGATTATTTGCCGGAATGGAAGAACACTCGTATGTATATTTCGTTCATTCTTATTATCTGCATGCCGAGGAGCCTGAAATTGTGAAGGCGACCACGGAGTACAGCACCTGCATTCATGCATCCGTGGAGAAAGGCAACCTGTTTGCCTGCCAGTTCCATCCGGAGAAAAGCAGTACCGTGGGATTACAGATCCTGAAAAATTTTGCTGGAATCGAAGGAGGACGTGCATAATGTTTACAAAGAGAATTATTCCATGTCTGGATGTCAACAATGGACGTGTGGTAAAAGGCGTAAATTTCGTAAATTTAAGAGACGCCGGAGATCCGGTGGAAATCGCAGCAGCTTATGACAAAGCGGGCGCGGATGAGGTGGTTTTTCTGGATATTACTGCTTCTTCGGATGCCAGAAATACCGTTGTCGATATGGTACGAAAAGTAGCAGAAAATGTATTTATCCCGTTTACCGTGGGTGGTGGTATTCGTACCGTTGATGATTTCCGTGCGTTATTAAGAGAAGGTGCAGATAAAATTTCCATCAATTCATCTGCTATCAATACCCCAAATCTGATTTCTGATGCGGCAGACAAATTCGGCAGCCAGTGCGTGGTTGTTGCTATTGATGCCCGCAAAAGAGAAGACGGAAGCGGTTGGAATATTTATAAAAATGGTGGAAGAATCGACGTTGGAATCGATGCTGTGGAATGGGCAATGAAAGTAGACAAGCTGGGAGCCGGAGAGATTCTTTTGACCAGCATGGACTGTGACGGAACAAAAGCCGGTTATGATCTGGAGCTGACCCGTCTGATTGCGGAAAATGTATCGATTCCGGTGATTGCATCCGGCGGAGCAGGCACAAAAGAGCATTTTTATGAAGCGTTGACGGAAGGAAAGGCAGATGCAGCACTGGCAGCATCCCTGTTCCATTATAAAGAACTGGAGATCATGGATCTGAAAAATTATCTGGCAGAAAAAGGTGTGTCTGTGCGCCGTTAAAGAATGGCAGGTTATTTTTCACGGAAATGATGGAATCAAGTCAAATAGAATTAGATAGAAAAAGAGTTTCTGCAAACATATGCTGTATGCAGAATTATCAGGAATCGAGGGGGAGAGAGTATGCCACCAATTACAAATGACTGGCAGCAGCCATTGGCAGAAGAGTTTAAGAAACCATATTACAAAGATTTATATAAGAAAGTGTTGGAAGAATATCGGACGAGACAGATTTTCCCGAATCCGGACGATATTTTTAACGCTTTTCATCTGACACCGCTAAAGGATGTCAAAGTAGTGATTCTTGGACAAGATCCATATCACAATGACGGACAGGCGCACGGACTCTGTTTTTCTGTAAAACCGGATGTGGAAGTGCCGCCGTCTCTGGTAAATATTTATCAGGAATTGCATGATGATCTTGGATGCAAGATTCCGAATAACGGATATTTGGTAAAATGGGCGAAACAGGGCGTGTTGATGTTGAACACTGTACTTACCGTGCGGGCGCATCAGGCAAATTCCCATCGTGGTATCGGATGGGAGCAGTTTACGGATGCCGTCATCCGTGCAGTCAATGCACAGGACCGTCCGATCGTATTTTTACTCTGGGGGCGTCCGGCGCAGATGAAAAAAAGCATGCTGAATAATCCAAAGCATCTGATTCTGGAAGCACCACATCCAAGTCCACTGTCTGCGTACCGCGGATTTTTCGGATGTAAGCATTTCAGTCAGACGAATGCATTTCTGGAGAAAAACGGAATTGAGCCGATCGACTGGCAGATCGAGGACGTGTAACTTTTTCAGAACCGGGCAGATCCATAATTAGAAGCGTAAATTATGCTTGCATGAATGAACACTTTTGATTATGAATCTATTTGGTGAGAAACCAAACATGAGCAAAAGAAAAGCTTCGTAAAAGCGATTTTGCGAATGTAGGCTCTAAAGTAGAAAAAATATGAAAAAATTAAAATAGAAAAAAGGAAACAGGAAAAGAATACGGAAACTATTAAATAAGACGTTTTTTTGTCAAGTGAAAAACGATACAGGGAGTATAAAATTTCTATGACAATTCGCGAAGAAATGGAATATTTGGAACGTACATATATGAGTCCTTATGCAACTCTGAGTGAAAATACGAGGGGCAGAGACAGAGAAGAACCGGAATGTGATATTCGTCCGGTTTTTCAGCGTGACCGGGATCGGATCTTACATTGTAAATCGTTCCGAAGATTAAAGCATAAGACGCAGGTCTTTTTATCTCCGCAGGGAGATCATTACCGGACGCGTCTGACACATGCACTGGAAGTGTCACAGAATGCACGGACCATCGCAAAGGCGCTTCGGCTAAACGAATCGCTGGTGGAAGCCATTGCGTTAGGACACGATCTGGGGCATACGCCATTTGGTCATGCAGGGGAAGGCATGCTGAATGAACTTTGTACCGGTGGATTTAAGCACAATGAGCAGAGCGTACGCATCGTGGAGAAGCTGGAAAAGGATGGAAAGGGACTGAATCTGACATGGGAAGTCCGGGACGGAATCCTGAATCACCAGACCAGTCTGATGCCGTCTACGCTGGAAGGAAAAATTGTGCGTTTATCTGACAAAATTGCATATATTAATCATGATATCGATGATGCAATCCGGGCACAGGTGCTGCGGGAGGAAGATATTCCGAAGGAATACCGGGAAATTCTGGGATTTGATACGAGAGAGCGGTTAAATACGTTGATTCATGATATCATTGATCACAGCAGGAATCGAAATAATATCTGTATGTCACCAGAGGTGGCGGATGCCATGCAGGGACTGCGTCAGTTTATGTTTCAGAGTGTGTATACCAATCCCATTGCAAAGGGAGAGGAAACCAAGGCAAAGGAGCTTTTGGAGCGTCTGTTTGTCTATTATCTGAAGCATATCGATGTACTGCCGGCTTATTATCTGCAAATGTTAGAAGAAGGCGAAGAAAATGACCGCGTTGTCTGCGATTATATTGCAGGCATGACAGACCAGTATGCGGTCGCAAAATACAATGAGTATTTTATGCCAAAATCCTGGCAGGTATATTAACTGACAGAATAAATGGTCAGTGAGTGGTTTTAACAAAAAATCGACAAACAGGAAAAATGTGTTGGTTTTATAAAAGCAAGACAGAATGAAGGAAGGTACTATGGCTTACTATTCCGATGAATTGATTGAAGAAGTGCGTTCCAGAAATGATGTGGTAGACGTTATTTCCGGTTATGTGCGCCTTCAGAAAAAGGGAAGTACGTATTTTGGACTCTGTCCGTTTCATAACGAAAAGACACCGTCGTTTTCGGTGTCGCCGGGAAAACAGATGTATTACTGTTTTGGATGCGGAGCAGGTGGAAATGTATTTACCTTTATGATGCAATATGAAAATTTTACATTTCAGGAGGCAATGCAGAGTCTGGCAGACCGTGCGGGCATTGAACTGCCAAAGCAGGAGATGTCTGCCGCACAGCGGGAAGCTGCTGACCGGCGAAGCAAACTTCTGGAGATCAACAAAGTGGCAGCAAAGTATTTTTACATGCTGCTGCGGAGCCCACAGGGAGCACATGCGCTGCGATATTTTGAGGAGCGTCAGCTCAGCAAAGAGACAATGCAGCATTTCGGATTGGGTTATTCGAATAAATTCAGTGACGACCTCTATCAGTATCTGAAAAAACAGGGGTATGAAGATGATCTGTTAAAAGACAGTGGTCTGGTATCCATTGATGAGCGCAGAGGCGGACACGATAAGTTCTGGAACCGTGCAATGTTCCCGATCATGGATGCAAATAACCGTGTGATCGGTTTTGGCGGCCGTGTCATGGGAGAGGGAGAACCAAAATACTTAAACTCTCCGGAAACCATGATTTTTGACAAGAGCCGGAATCTGTACGGACTGAATTTTGCGCGGGTATCCCGCAGGTCGCATATTCTGCTCTGTGAGGGATATATGGATGTGATCGCGCTGCATCAGGCAGGATTTGACAATGCGGTGGCATCCCTTGGAACTTCTTTTACAAACGGGCATGCAAATCTGCTGAAACGTTATACGAAGGAAGTATATCTGACTTTTGACAGTGACGGTGCCGGGGTGAAAGCTGCCCTGCGTGCTATTCCGATTTTAAAAGAAGCAGGATTGACGGCAAAAGTCATCAATATGCGCCCATATAAAGATCCGGATGAATTTATCAAGGCACTTGGTGCGGAAGAATACCAGAAACGCATCGATGAGGCAGAAAACAGCTTTATGTTTGAAGTACGGATGTTAGAGCGGGATTATGACCTGTCTGATCCGGAGAGCAAAACGAAATTTTTCTATGCCGTTGCCCAGAAAATCCTGAATTTTGAGGAAGAACTGGAACGGGAAAATTATATTGAGGCAGTGGCTGCAAAATACCAGATCGGTTTTGAACAGTTGCGGTCGGTGGTACGTTCGGAGGGAACCCGGGGCGGGATCACCAGAGAAAGGGAAAAAGTTCCGTTAAAGAGCGGAATCAATGAGAAGAAGAAAAAAGAAGATGGTATGAGGCAGTCCCAGAAATTATTCCTGACCTGGCTGATCGAAGATGAGCGGCTTTTTGCCCTCACAGAAGACTATATTGGACCAGATGATTTTACAGAAGATATTTTCCGGGAAGTGGCAGAACTTGTGTATGAACAGCATGCACAGGGAGAAATAAATCCGGCGCAGATCATCAGCCGTTTTACGGATGAAGAACAGCAGCGGGAAGCCGCCGCCTTGTTTCATGCCCGCCTGCATCCGATGGAGACACGGCAGGAGCGGGAGAAAGCATTAAAAGAAACGATCCTCAGGATAAAGAAACACAGCATGGATGTGCGTTCCAGAAATCTGGATCCGACTGATCTGGCAGGGTTGCAGAAAATCGTGGAAGATAAGAAGCAGCTTGCCATACTTCAGAAAATGCATATTTCACTTGATTGAGGACAAACTATACAGACTAAAAACATGGAAGGATGAACAAAATGGCAGAGAAAAACGATCAGAAAATGAGAGAAAGAGCAGAGCGTGCAGAAAAATTTCAGGCAAAACTCCAGGAACTGCTTGCACTGGCAAAAAAGAAAAAAAATATGCTTGAGTATCAGGAAATCAATGACCATTTCAAAGATTTTGCCCTGAGTCCGGAGCAGATTGATAAGATTCTGGATTTTCTGGAGGCAAACCATGTCGATGTCCTTCGTATTACGGATGATGATGACGATATCCTCATCGATGACGAGGATGTGGAAAATGATGTGGAGATGGAGAAAATCGATCTCTCCGTACCGGATGGCGTAAGTATCGAAGATCCGGTTCGTATGTACTTAAAAGAGATCGGTAAAGTTCCACTGTTGACAGCAGAAGAAGAAATAGAGCTTGCAAAACGTATGGAACTTGGTGATGAAGAGGCAAAAAAACGTTTGGCAGAGGCAAACCTGCGTCTGGTTGTAAGTATTGCAAAACGTTATGTAGGACGTGGTATGCTGTTCCTTGATCTGATCCAGGAAGGAAATCTTGGTCTGATCAAAGCGGTAGAGAAATTCGATTACAGAAAAGGATACAAATTCAGTACGTATGCAACCTGGTGGATCCGTCAGGCGATCACCCGTGCCATTGCAGATCAGGCACGTACGATCCGTATTCCGGTGCATATGGTTGAGACAATCAACAAGCTGATCCGCGTGTCCAGACAGTTACTGCAGGAGCTTGGACGTGAACCTACTCCGGAAGAAATTGCAGAAGAAATGAATATGCCGGTAGAGCGTGTCCGTGAGATCTTAAAGATTTCTCAGGAGCCGGTTTCCTTAGAGACTCCGATCGGTGAGGAGGAAGACAGTCATCTGGGTGATTTTATCCAGGATGATAATGTACCGGTTCCGGCAGATGCAGCAGCATTTACCCTGTTAAAAGAGCAGTTAGTGGAGGTTTTAAGCACACTGACAGACCGTGAGCAGAAAGTATTACGTCTGCGTTTTGGTCTGGATGACGGTCGTGCCCGCACACTGGAAGAAGTTGGTAAAGAATTTAATGTTACCCGTGAGCGTATTCGTCAGATTGAAGCAAAAGCATTGCGGAAATTACGCCATCCGAGCCGCAGCAGAAAATTAAAGGATTATCTGGATTAATATGGCAATTCATTTATCGAAGCGTTTAACGGCACTGGCAAATATGGTGACAGACGGAAACCGACTGGCAGATATCGGGACGGATCATGGCTACATACCGATCTATCTGTGTCAGACGGGGAAAATTCCGTCTGCACTTGCCATGGATATCGGAAAGGGACCACTGCAGCAGGCACAGACACATATTGCAGAGCACGGGCTTTCCGAACAGATTAAGACACGTCTGTCCGATGGAATGGCTGCCTTACAGTTCGGGGAAGCGGATACGATTCTGATCGCCGGCATGGGCGGTGGACTTGTGATGAAAATTTTATCAGAAGGAGCCGAAAAATTGACCGGAAAGGAAGAATTGATCCTGCAGCCCCAGTCGGAAATCGCACTGGTGCGTGAATTTTTACGCGTACGGAATTTTCAGATCCTGAATGAAGATATGATTCTGGAGGATGGAAAATATTATCCGATGATGAAGGTGAGTCAGCAGAAAGCAGCGGAGCAGACAAAAATATTGCCGCAGGAAGTGGCAGATGCTTTCGGACCGGTTTTGTTACAGAAACGGCATCCGGTTCTGAAAGAATGGCTGGAGCGGGAACTGCGAACTACAAACAGTGTGATTGAACAGTTATCGGCACAGCCGGATCACGAAAGAATCCGAAACAGAATGCAGCAGGTGAACTGTAAAAAAACGTTGATTCTGGAGGCATTGAAAAATTATGGAACAGAAAGTGTGCAGTCTGACGATTAGGGGAGAAACAAAGCAGTATCCGCTGGATACAACGTTTCAACAGATCGCAGATGAGTATCAGAAACAGTTTGAAAATAAAATCGTGCTTGTAAAGTTTCAGAATGATCTCAAAGAACTGAGCCAGTCCGTTTTGCGGGATGGCAGTCTGGAATTTGTTACCGCAGATCAGAAACCAGGCAAGGATACGTATCGCAGAAGTTTAACATTGCTGATGGAGACAGCAGCGTGGAAGCTATATCCAAATCTGGAGCTTCTGGTGCAGCATTCCATTGGTCAGGGGTATTATTGTGAATTTCGTCACAAGGATGCCATTTGTGTGCCTGACTGGAAGATGCTTTCCTCTTTAAAAGAGAAAATGCAGGATTTTGTGAAAGCGGATCTTCCAATCATAAAGTACAACATGAATACACAGGATGCATCGGCACGATTTCGCGAGATGGGACGTATGGATAAAGTGCGTCTGATGCGTTATCGCCGCAGTTCCAGAGTCAATGTGTATGAATTACAGGGATTTCCGGATTATTATTATGGCTACATGGTTCCGAGTACCGGTTATCTGGAGTATTTTGACCTGCTGCTGTATCAGAATGGATTTATGCTGATGTTTCCGGGAAAAGATCCGAAGGTTGTGGCAGAGTTTTCTGCTTCTGACAAATTGTTTAACACATTGAATGATTCTGCACAGTGGGGGATTGATATGGGAATCCGTACCGTGGGAGAACTCAACGATGTGATCGCTTCCGGACGGATTCAGGATATGATTCTGGTGCAGGAGTCCTACATGGAGCAGAAGATCGGTGACATTGCAGAGACGATCGCATCAGATCGAAGAAAGAAATTTGTACTGATCGCAGGTCCGTCTTCTTCCGGAAAAACAACGTTTTCTCATCGGTTGTCCATTCAGATGACGGCGCATGGGTTAAAACCACATCCAATCTCACTGGATGATTTTTACTGTAACCGGGAGGAAACACCGTTGGATGAGAACGGAGAATTTGATTTCGAGTGTCTGGAAGCACTGGATATTCCCCTGTTTAATCAATGTATGACAGATCTTCTGGCAGGTAAAGAAGTAACATTACCGGTATTTAATTTTAAAACCGGTCACAGGGAATATCGCCAAAAACCGTTGAAAATGGGACCGGATGATGTTCTTGTTATCGAGGGAATTCATGGATTGAACGAAAAACTTTCCTATGAATTGCCGAAAGAAAATAAATACAAAATTTATATCAGTGCATTGACACAGTTAAATATTGATGATCATAATAATCTTTCCACGGCAGACGGACGTCTGATCCGTCGTATGGTGCGTGATGCGCGTACAAGAAACACGACAGCCAGGGAAACGCTGGCACGTTGGCATTCCGTACGCCGCGGAGAAGAAAAAAATATCTTCCCATATCAGGAAGAAGCAGATATTATGTTTAATTCAGCCTTGATTTATGAATTATCTGTGTTAAAATTATATGCGGAGCCTTTGCTCTTTTCTATCGATACGACCTGTCCGGAATATCCGGAGGCAAAACGCCTTCTGAAATTCCTTGATTATTTCCTTCCGGTTCCGGGAGAGAATATCGGACATAATTCTATTTTAAGAGAATTTATCGGTGGAAGCTGTTTCCATGTATAGGAAATAGAATAACAGAAAAATAAAATACAATTCAAGTAAGACAAATGATCGCGGCTGCAAGTGTCGAAAGACCGCAGGTGAGGAAAGTCCGGGCTTCACAGGGCAGGATGCCGGATAACATCCGGTGGAGGCGACTCCAAGGACAGTGCAACAGAAATGTACCGCGTTGGCAATGAGCCATGCGCAGACACGTTTTCAGCAGATTTTTGAGTAAGCTGGCTTACAGAGAAAATTTGATGAGAAAAACAGGATTCTGTGTATCGCTCATTGTTAACGTAAGGGTGGAAGGGCAGTGTAAGAGACTACCGCCCGGCTGGTAACAGCCGGGGCACATGTAAACCCCATCCGAAGCAAGACCGAAACAAAGCGTTGACGTGGCCCGCCAGCTTTAGGTAGGTCGCTTGAGGTAACTGGCAACAGTTATCCTGGATAGATGATCATTCACGACATAACCCGGCTTATCGTTTTGCTTGAATTGTATTTTTTTCTATTTAGATTCCGGATGATTACAGGAAAAATGTGGATTCTGTATACATAAAACAGCGGGTGTTCGTAAACTTTTTCTAAAATGTTTGTGAAAAGACAATAGGTTTGTTGACAGTGTTTTGTGCAAACTGTAACATAAGGTTATCGGTTCCAAAATGAGGAACAAAGATTCCTGTTTTTAGAATGTTTTTCAACGAGATACATGTTATAAAACAAAAGATGAATCCAAAATAAAAGAGACAGAGGTGTTACAGGTGAGAAATCGTTTTCAACAATTTATGTATGGACGTTATGGTATGGACCAGCTCAATCGTTTTTTATCAACGGTGGCATTGATTGTTCTGGTCGTTTCCATATTTGTCCGCAGACCGATCGTAGAGATTGTGGCGCTGGCATTGCTTTTCTGGTGCTATTATCGTATGTTTTCCAGAAACGTATCAAAGCGTGCAGCAGAGAATCAGAAATACCTGAATTTTAAATATCGGGTTGTCTGCAAGGTGAAGAAGGGAAAATATGGCAGATCTGCCGGTTCTGCAAGTTTTGCACAGAAACGAGCACAGATGAAATACAGACAGGAGCAGAAAAAGATTTACCGTTTTTTTGCATGTCCGAACTGTGCACAGAAAGTACGTGTACCGAAGGGGAAAGGAAAAATCTGTATTACCTGTCCGAAGTGTAAGACAGAATTTATAAAAAGAAGCTAATAAATGATGCAAGGGGTATGACCATGTTCGGATATATTTATGTAAACCGAAAAGAACTGTCGGAGGAAGACAGAAAAGATTATCAGTCTTATTACTGTGGACTGTGTCAGGTTCTGAAAAAAAGCAGTGGTGTAAAAGCGCAGATGTTGTTGAATTATGATATGACATTTCTGATTCTTCTGCTTTCCGGATTATATGAACTGGAAAATAAGGAAGAAGAATTTTTTTGTCCGCTTCACCCCGGTAAAAAGAAAATTGCATATATCAACGAAGCGACACAGTATGCTTCTGATATGAATGTGGTTCTTTCTTATCACAATCTGTTAGATGACTGGCAGGATGAGAAGAATTATCCAAAACATGTGATGTCCATAATGCTGAAAAAAGATTACGCCAGAATTTCCAGAAAATATCCGCGTCAGGTGGAGGCTGTGGAAGCATATATGCGGAAGCTGAATATGCTGGAGAGTAAGCGTGAGACCAATCTGGATGCAATCGCGGGTCTGACCGGCGAGATGCTTGGCGAAATTTTTTCTTGGAAAGACGATATCTGGGCAGAGGAACTGCATTGTCTTGGATTTTATATGGGAAAATTTATTTATCTGATGGATGCATATGAAGATCTGGAGAAGGATCTTCGGAAAAAAGAGTACAATCCGTTTGAGGCTATGGTGAAAAATAATCCAAAGGATTTTGATACGTTAAGTAAGCTGATCCTGACAAGTATGATGTCGGAATGTTCGAAATCTTTTGAACGGCTTCCGATTTTGCGTCATGCATCCATTATCCGTAATATATTATATTCCGGTGTCTGGTCGAAATATGAATATGTACAGGCAAAGAAGAAAAAGAGGAGGAAATCTCAGTGAGAAATCCTTATGAAGTACTGGGGGTATCACCCGGTGCTACAGATGAAGAAATAAAAAAGGCATACCGAAAACTCAGCAGACAGTATCATCCGGATGCGAATGTCAACAGTCCGCACCCGGAGATTGCAGAAGAAAAATTTAAAGAAGTTCAGCAGGCATATACACAGATCATGAAGGAAAAGCAGCAGGGATATGCAGGCGGTTATCAGAATGGAAGCGCCCAGTCCGGACCATATGGTGCATATGGTGCATACGGCGGCTATGGCGGTTTCGGCGGCTTTGGTGATTTCACCGGACAGAATGAGCAGCGCTCGCAGCAGAATGATCCGGTCAATATGCAGGCGGCGATGAACTATATTCGAAATGGATATTACAAAGAGGCCCTGCATGCTTTGAATGATATTCCGGCAGGACAGCGCAGCGCGCGGTGGTATTTCTTTTCCGCGGTTGCCAACCAGGGTGCCGGTAATAATGTGGTGGCTCAGGAACATGCACAGCAGGCTGTGGCAATGGAGCCGAGTAATATGGAGTATCGGCAGTTTTTGCAGAATCTGCAATTTGGCGGAACCTGGTATCAGAATATGGGTTCCAGTTATCAGAAACCGGTATCGGGATTGTCAAGAATGTGTGCGATCTGGTGTGGTTTTATGATGTTTTTGAATTGTTGTTGTTTTCGACCGTTTTAAGGTACGTGGTGAAACGTTAATTTTATGAAAGTTTATGAAAGAAATCGGGCTATCTTGTCTCCTCAGCTAACAATCGCTTTCGGAGAAAAGATAGCCCGATTTCTGTTGAACATAAAAAAGACCTATAAGAAATCTTACAGATCTTTATAGTAGCGAGAGGGGGATTCGAACCCTCGACACTGCGGGTATGAACCGCATGCTCTAGCCAACTGAGCTATCTCGCCACACGAACTTCTTTACTATACACAATAGATTGCAATTTGTCAATAGATATTTTTGAAAAAATCCATTTTTCTTAGCTGGTAGTAATGTGACTTGTGCAGTATGCGCAGGAATTTGCCTGAAATAGTAAAATGTTTATGAAAAATATTTTGAAAATCAAAACTTATCGGCGATAGAACCTAAAAGTTAAGAGCAATCTGACGGAAACGGAAAGAACTTGAGGAAAAATCGTTGACAGAATCCACGAAACGTAAAGAAAATTTTACAATTGGAAGTACCATTTAGGGGCAAAATTTGAAAATTACTGATTTGACAAAAAATCAATATCATGTAATAATGCACCCGACATGGGAAATTTGCATAAAGTGTAACGGAACAAAATAAAATGGAATCGTTGCCAATTTTCCATTTTGTATGGGGGTGAACTCAATTCAACTCAGATTGAGAGAAAGGGTGAATCAATCATGACAGAAAAGAAAATTAAATTAAATGCAACCAATGAAGTACAGGAATTTGTCAATGCAGCATCCGAATGTAATTTTGATATTAACCTGCACTATCAGCGTGCCATCGTAGATGCAAAATCATTTCTTGGGGTTTTAAGTCTTGGACTTTCTAAAATTCTTACCGTATCTTATGGCGGAAACGATGGTAATTTTGAGCAGATTCTGAGAAAATATGCAGCTGCATAACCGGAATCTACAATTGGAGAAAAAATAGAGATGATATAAATAGGGTCGTATTCCTTTTGGTAGGGAATGCGACCTTTTTCTTTGCAGTGAAAAAAAGTGAAATATGTGTTACACTAGTAGCAGTTTGCTGAACCGACAGGCAGCGTTCTCGAATTTGGTTTAGCTTAGAGTGAAAAAAGGCGGATAGCGGTTATTTATGAAACAAACAGAGAATACGGATGAGAGAGAGCAGCAGGAGTTGACGAGAATACGGATTTCCGTGCGAAATCTGGTGGAATTTATTTTTCGTTCTGGAGATATTGACAATCGAATTGGAAAAGGTGTGCAAAAAGAGGCTATGCAGGAAGGCAGCCGGATGCACCGCAAAATTCAGGGACGGATGGGAATTGAATATCGTGCAGAGGTTCCTCTGAAACTGGAAGTGCCGCAGGAGCAGTATGTGCTGGCGCTGGAAGGCCGGGCTGACGGCATTATCACAAGCGAGGAAGGTGTGACAATTGATGAGATCAAGTGCATGTATACGGATGTGACACGTTTTGAGGAACCGATTTTTGTGCACAAGGCGCAGGCGATGTGCTACGCCTATATTTATGCGTTGCAGAATGGTTTGGATCAGATTTCCGTGCAGATGACGTACTGTGATCTGGATACAGAAGAAATCCGGCGGCTTCAGGAAAGTTTTTCTTTTTTCTGGCTGGAGAGATGGTTTCAGGATATGATCGAGGCGTATCGGAAATGGACGGATTTTCAGTTTGCATGGAGAAAAATCCGTCAGGCATCGATCCAGACGCTGGAGTTTCCGTTTCCTTACCGGGATGGCCAGCGCAAACTGGTGGGGGATGTATACAGAACCATCAACCGCAAAAAAATACTGTTTATTCAGGCGCCCACCGGAACGGGCAAGACGATTTCCACACTGTTTCCGGCGATCCGTGCCGTTGGAGAAAATCTTGGAGATAAGATATTTTATCTTACGGCAAAAACAATCACGCGAACGGTTGCAAAGGATACCTGTGATCTTCTGAAGGCACATGGATATCAGAGCAAAGTGATCGTACTGACAGCAAAGGAGAAAATGTGTCCCTGCGAGGAGATGGATTGTAATCCATCCAATTGTCCACGGGCGAAAGGGCATTATGACCGGGTAAACGATGCGGTGTATGATCTGATCACCACAGAAGATGATTTTACAAGGGAGCGGATGTTAGAGCAGGCGGAAAAATATCAGGTGTGTCCGTTTGAGATGTCTCTGGATGCATCGCTGTACGCGGATGTCATTATCTGTGATTACAATTATGTGTTTGATCCGAATGTGTATCTGAAGCGTTTTTTTTCCGAGGGAGAAAAGGGCGATTATATTTTTCTGGTAGACGAGGCGCACAATCTGGTAGAGCGCGGTCGGGAGATGTACAGTGCTGTTCTGATCAAGGAAGAGATCCTTGCGGTGAAAAAACTGGTGCGCGGCAAAGACCGGAAGCTGGAGGCGGCACTGGAAAAATGCAACCGGCAGATGCTGGAGTGGAAGCGGGAATGTGAAAAATATGTAGTGTACGAAAGTATCGGAGCCTTTGCGTTTTCCCTGATGCGGCTGATGTCTCTGCTGGATGTGTTTTTGCAGTCCAGAGGGGAAATGCCGGAGCGGAAGGCGATTACAGATTTTTATCTGAATCTGCGTCATTTTATGAATATGTTTGAGCGGGTGGATGAAAACTATGTAATGTATACAGATTTTGATGATGAAAACCGGTTTTGTCTGCATTTATACTGCGTGAATCCATCGGTGAATCTGCAGGAATGTCTGGAGCGGGGCAACAGCACCGTATTTTTCTCAGCAACTTTGCTGCCGGTGAATTATTATAAAAACCTGCTCAGTTCGAAAAAGGATAATTATGCGGTATATGCGGATTCGGCATTTCGAGAAGAACAGCGGTTGTTGTTTATCGGTCGGGATGTCAGCAGCTTGTATACACGGCGGACGATTGGAGAATTTCGGCGGATTGCGCTGTATATTCAGCAGGTGCTGCGGGCAAAAAAGGGTAATTATCTGATTTTTTTCCCGTCTTATCGGTTTATGGAGGATGTGTATGAGCAGTTTCTGGCGGTCAATGAGCGGGAAGCAGACTGTATGATACAAAACGGAAATATGAATGAAGCCGAGCGGGAAGCATTTATGCAGGAATTTGCCGAAGCAAGGGACAGGTCATTGGCGGCATTTTGTGTGCTTGGTGGTATTTTCTCTGAGGGAATTGACTTGAAAGAAGATTTACTGATCGGGGTGCTGATCGTCGGAACGGGATTGCCGCAGATCTGTACCCAGCGGGAAATCTTAAAGGAGTATTATCAGGAAGAAAACGGTCAGGGATTTGATTATGCGTATCAGTATCCGGGGATGAATAAAGTGCTGCAGGCGGCAGGGCGTGTGATTCGGACGGCATCTGACCGGGGAATTATCGGGTTGCTGGATGAGCGTTTTTTGCGGAATGATTATCGGCAGCTGTTTCCGCGGGAGTGGAGTCAGTATGAGGTGCATACGCTGGAGAGTCTGCCCGGAGCACTGGATGCCTTTTGGAAAAAATAACTTTTTGTTTGTCATTGTTTTGGCTAAAATTTTAATATAATTAAGAAAACGAAGAATCCTGTCA
>NZ_QULX01000003.1:256176-296347 GCF_003481835.1 Roseburia sp. OM02-15 | reverse complement strand
AAAAGCGGTTCCAACAATAGCAAAACCCTGCAAAAGCAGGGCTTTGTCTACAGTCTGAATCCGCACACTGGTGCGGATTTTTTGTATGCAAAAAAGGAGGAAAGAAAAAAGAAATGAGGCAATTTTTTACCTTTTTCTTGTCGTATGACTGGTTTGGATTCCGGCAGAAAAAGAAGAAACAACAAAGAAGGGATTTCCGGTTTCATGGCGATGTCACGCATCTGGGAGCAAAAGCACGTTTTGTGCAAAATGTAGAAGCAGTCAGGCTGTTAAAACATCTGGAGAGGGAAAAACGTCTGGCAACAGAGACAGAGCAGGAAGTATTGGCACGATATGTCGGATGGGGCGGTCTTTCCCAGGCATTTTCAGAGGATGATGCAGCGTGGGCGTCCGAACACAAACTCCTGCAGGAATTATTTACGAAAGAAGAATACCTGGCTGCCAGGGCAACGGTTACGGATGCTTTTTATACGGATCAGGGAATCGCTAAATCCATGTGGGAAACCTTGAAGCGGTTTGGCTTTTTCCAGGGAAACTTGCTGGAGCCGTCGCTTGGGATTGGAAATTTTTTTAGCATTATGGATGCAGGTCCGATGATCCACCGCTATGGGGTAGAGATCGATCCTGTGAGTGCGCGTATCGCAAAACAACTCTACCAAAAGGCTGAGATCACACAGGCCGGACTCGAAAATACCGGGTATGAGAATAACTTTTTCGACTGTGTCATTGGAAATGTCCCGTTCGGAAATAGCCAGGTGGCAGATGCGCGCTATGATCATTTTCATCTAAAAATCCATGAATATTTTCTGGTCAGGAGCGTGGACCTGATGCGGGCTGGCGGGATTGCAATCCTGATCACCGCAAAAGGGACACTGGATGGGAAAAATACATCATTCCGGAAACTGCTGGCAAAAAAGGCAGTACTGCTTGGAGCAGTGCGGCTTCCCATAGAAGCATTTCAGGGAATGGCAGGGACGAAAGTCACCAGTGACATCCTGGTGCTGCAAAAGAAGGAGCATGCGCTTTCGGATACTGTCACATGGGTGGATACGGTACAGACACCGAATGGCTTCCGGATCAATTCGTATTTTGTAGATCATCCGGAGCAGGTCCTGGGTGATCTGCAGGCAGATACCAGATTCCCACATGCGTTTTTCATCACAAAACCGGATTTTTGTGCGGATGATGTGAAAGCGGCACTGGACCGGATCAAGGGAACGCTGCCGGAATGCGTACATACAGTGGAATCAGTGTATGCGCCGGCACCGGCGGATGTGAAGAATTACACCTACTTTTTCGATGAACGCGGGGCACTATATTTCAAACGGAATTCTGTGATGGAAGCGGTTTCTGTCGGAAGAATGGCACGCCAGAGGATTGCCGGGATGGATGAGATCCGGCATCTGGTACACCGCCTGTTAAAGTTACAGCAAAAGACGGGAACAGAAGAGGAACTTACGTGTGTGCGCCGCCAGCTAAACCAGACTTATGATGCGTATGTGAAACGGTATGGGCATTTGACCAATATGGGAAACAAGGTTTTCCGGGAGGATGCAGACTATCCGCTGCTGTGTGCCTTAGAGATCGTGGAAAAGGATCACGTCCGGAAAGCGGATATTTTCTATCACTGCACCATGCGTAGACAGGAAGTGGTCACAAAGGTGGATTCGTCAGTGGATTCCATCAGTTTGAGCTTAAACCAGTATGGAAAGATCAATCTGCCGTATATGGCAGGACTGGTGCAAAAAGAAGATGAGACAACGGAAGATGCCATGAAACGTCTGATTCAGGAATTGCAGGGACTGATCTACCCAGATCCGGCACGTTACCGGAAACAGACACCTTACGAGGGATGGGTGACTGCCGGGGAATATCTGTCCGGCAATGTCAGAAAGAAGCTACGTTTTGCGCAAGGCGCTTTCCGGGCTAACCCGAAGCTGTTTGCAGAAAATGTCAAGGCATTGGAGCAGGTGCAGCCGGAGGATATCCCGGCAGGGGACATCTCCATCCAGATCGGAATCCCATGGATCGAAGCAGCGGATTATGAAGCATTTCTGTATGAAACGCTTGGGACACCGGGATATTACCGGCGTGATCCGAAACACCCTTCCGATACGGACATTGCGGTAAAACAAAATCCCGTCACAGGGGCTTACTTTATCACCAATAAGGCATCACAGGCATCTGTTTTGCAAGCGAGTGAGACCTATGGAACCGTGCGGATGGATGCCTATACAATCTTCCAGACATCGTTGAACATGCGGAAAGTAGTAGTCAAAGACCGGATCGATCATTCCGATGGCAGCGTGACTTATGTGGTGAACCAGAAAGAGACCATGCTGGCTTCCGAAAAGCAGGAGCTCCTTCAGATGAAGTTTAAGAGCTGGCTGTTTGAGGAACCGGGACGAAGGAAAAAGTACGTCCGATATTATAACGAAACATTCAACCATACAAGACTGCGGGAATACGATGGCAGTTTCCTTACGTTTCCGGGGATGAACCCGGCATTCGAACTCAAGCCTTACCAGAAGAATGCGGTGGCCCGGATACTTTTATCCGGAAATACCCTGCTGGCACATTGTGTCGGGGCTGGAAAGAGTTTTGAAATGATTGCTGCCTGCATGGAACTCAAGCGCCTTGGACTGGCACAAAAGCCGCTGATCAGTGTACCAAAAACACTGGTCCGCCAGATGGCTTCCGAGTTTCTGCGCCTGTATCCTGGGGCACATATCCTTGTGACTTCCGAGCGGGATTTTACGAAAAACCGCCGGAAAGAATTCATCTCACGCCTTGCGACCATGGAGTATGACTGTGTGATCATGTCCCACAGTCAGTTTGAACGCATTCCGATTTCACCGGATCGAGAGAAGATGATCTTACAGAGACAGTTGAATGAGATCCTTATGGGGATTGAAGAACTGAAAGCCAGAACGGGGGAACACTGGACGGTCAAACAGATGGAGCGGGAGCGAAAGTCGATCGAGACAGAACTGAAGAGACTGCAGGATGCATCAAAAGATGATGTCATCTGTTTTGAAGAACTTGGGATCGACTGCATCTTTATCGACGAGGCACATATCTACAAAAACTGCAAGATCTTTTCCAAGATGGGAAACATCCCCGGCATTACAAGTGCTGCATCTAAGCGGGCATCCGATATGCTTGCCAAGTGTCAGTACCTGAATGAATGCACGCCGGGGCGCGGTGTGATCCTGGCGACGGGGACACCGGTGTCAAATTCGATCTGTGAAATGTATGTGATGCAGCGTTACCTGCAAAGCGACAAACTTTCAAAGATGGGATTACAGCAGTTTGACAGTTGGGCAGCGACCTATGGGGAGACAACGACGGCATTGGAGCTGGCAGTGGAAGGCAATGGCTACCGGTTTAAGACCAGGTTTAACCGTTTTAGGAACCTGCCGGAGCTGCTGACGATGTTCCGGGAGATTGCCGACGTGCAGACCAGGGATCAGTTAGACCTTGACGTGCCGGAGGCAGAATACCGGGTGCAGGTCGCAAAACTGGATGCTTATGGAAGAAAGATCATGGACAGTTTCGTGACGCGGGCAGAGCAGATTCATAACGGGGGCGTGGATGCCTCAGTGGATAATTTTTTGAAGCTGACAACGGATGCAAGGCTGCTTGGCACAGATGCCAGACTTCTGGATCTGGAAGCACCAAAAAACCTGGATGGAAAGCTGGAGCAGTGCATCGCATGTGTGAAACAGGAGTATGATGCGGTTTTAGCAGAAGGAAAGATCGGGACTCAGCTTGTCTTTTCGGATATCGGAACCCCAAATGACGGGAGCCGGTTCAGCGTTTATTCCTATATCAAAGAAGGACTGATACAGAATGGAATCCCAAAAGAGCAGATCGCGTTTATCCATGATGCAAAAACAGAGGAAAAACGGCAGCGACTGCTTGATCTGGTGCGGGAAGGGGAAATCCGGGTACTGATAGGATCTACCGAAAAATGCGGCACCGGAGTCAATGTACAGGACCATGTCATTGCCCTGCACCATATCGACTGCCCATGGGTCCCGGCCCACATCGAACAGCGGGAAGGGCGCGGGATACGGCAGGGGAACGAAAATACCAGCGTCCGTATCTATCGGTATGTGACACAGGATACCTTTGATGCGTTTTTATGGTCTGTGCTGGAAAATAAGCAGCGTTTCATCTCCCAAGTGATGCATGCGGGAACGACAGCACGTACCTGTGATGACATAGATGAGATGGTGCTAAATTTTGCGGAGCTGAAAGCGATCGCCACAGGTAACCCGTTGATCAAGGAGAAGATGGAGTTAGACAGTGAGGTGCAAAAGCTCCAACTGTTAAAGGCACACTATGACTCCCAAAGGTACGCCCTGCAGGATGCCTATCTGGAAGAATATCCGGCACGCATCCGAAAAGAGACGGAAAAGCTCTCCCGGCTGCAGGAGGATCAGAAAACCATTGCTAAGGAAACAAAAGATATGTTTTGCATGGAAGTGGAAGGTATCGCCTATTTGGAACATGTGGAAGCTGCACAGGCGGTGGAAGATCTGCTCTTACGTGCGCCAAAGGGTGTGAAAGTGGAATTGGGACGGTACAGAGGCTTTAATATCTTATATCAGCAGGACATCTTTGGTCGGAACTTAGGTATCTGTGGTCGGAACACATACTGGATTGATGCGTCCCTGTCCGGAAGCGGCTGTATCCGGCGTCTGGATAATTTTTACGCGTCATGGGACAAGATGGAGCAGAAGATCAAAGGAAAGATAGAGGAATACCGATATGCGCTGAAAACAGCAAAAGAGGAATATGAAAAGCCGTTTGAGCGGGAAGCGGAACTGATCGAAAAGAGCCAGCGGCTCTCACAGATCAATGCGTCCCTGGAACTTGACCGGGAGGATGACAGCGGGGAAGCAGTCGCATAAAGCGGCAGTAGGAAATAAAGGAGATAGAAAAACATGACAGTAAAAGAAAAACTGAAACAGGAAGAAGAGAAATTGTTGGAAAGTGTTAACGATTCGTATCGGGACATGATGAGGGCACAGTTTGACTGCATCTTTGAGGAGCTGGAGGAACGGTGCGAGAAAAGTCCGGAATATGCAGCGCGGGTGTTACTGCCCCATAAGAGTTTCACACGCTGCATGAAGTATGCCATGAAAAAGATCATGGAGATCCGCACGCCGACGGAGAAGGAAAAAGAACTTGCCCGAAAGCAGGAAGCTCCGATCGTGACACCGGTTTCTTCCGATGTGTTATTCGAGTGGATCGATGAGTATTATGAGCTTGACGATAAGGAAGCTTATGAGAAAGAAATGCAGAAGCAGGAAGCGGCACAGACTTCCAAAAAGAAGAAACAGACGGTCAAAAAGCCGGCAAAACCATTGCTCGATAACCTGCTTGGAAAAGAAGGCGGCGATGCGCCAGACCTGAAGCCATCCAAAGCAAAAAAGAGCAGACGCAAAGAACTGGACGGTCAGTTATCGCTGTTTCAGATATAAGAAAAAATGAAAAATGTGGCAGCACCTAGTTTGTGTGGCAGGGCGGGAATGCCCTGGACGGGGATTTTATCCCTGTCTGCTGTTACAAAAAAGAAATGAAGACAGGCAGCAAGAAGGCTGTCTGGGAAAGGGGATATATGAAGATCGCATATAAGGCATTCCGACCGGACCTGTCCTGTCAGGCAGGCGGCAGTACTTACCAATACCAGTTACAGAAGTGGAATGAGATCAAGGAGGCAAAATGCAGGGAGACAGGTTTTCACTGCGCGGAAGATCCGCTGGACTGCTTAAGCTACTACCCGGTATGGGAACAGGCGGTATATTACATGGTGGCGGCAGATGGAGACATTGACGAGGATGCCTGTGATTCCAAGATCGCATGCACAAGGCTCCGGTTGCTAAAAAAGATGACAAAAGAGGCGTACATCTATGTGGCATTGGTCTATATGGTGCAGCATCCGACACGTAACTGGAATGCCAATGTAAAGAGAGAACGTGCAGTTGCAGACCGCAACCAGATGGCAGTCAGCCGGGGAAAAAATCCAACAGCTAAGGGTGGTCTGGGTGCAGTATTAGGGCTTGCCAGGGAAGCACCGGATGGATGTGGAATCACAGAGATCGCGGTGTGTGTGGTAGACGGGAAACGATATCTTCCGGATGTCTATTATGACGTGAACGGAAATCAAGTGCTTATGTAAGGAGGAAAAGGAAAATATGAAACGACAAGTGATAAAAGGTTATCCATGGCCGGAAGAAAAATATAGTATCGCAATAAGGAAAGCAGTGATCGACGATGGGATGTATCTCATCGTCGATTTTGTATCTGACAAACCACAGCTTCGGGTCTGCATCGGTAAGAAGGAATATGCCAATTATTACCCGGAAGGAACTTCGGTTACCGTTCAGGGGAAGAAACATGAGACATACGTGGTTTTGCCGGACAGTTGGGACCAAAAGCAGATCGCAAAAGTGATCGAGTCAGACTTACTGGTAAAGCAGGCAGTTTCCTATGATGATGGCGGAACCGGGGTAGAAAAGGAAAATCTGTGCGGATGGATCGGGTTAAAAGAACACGATTGTCAACAGAAACTGACGGAACGCAAACACGAGATCCGAAGAGACCGGATTCAGGAGTTTCAGGCACTGGTGCCGGAGATCCCATCCGGATTTTTCAGATGGGCGAGAAAACAGTGTGAGGAACATCTGTTTACTTATGAGCCGTTCCGACGGCGAAAACAGACGACCGGAATCTGCTCCAACTGCGGGCAGGAGTCCGTAGTGGAAAACATGCAGCAAAACCAGACGTATATCTGCCCAAAGTGTAACGCAAAGACCAGGACACGCCGCATGGATTATAAACATAAAAATCCGCGTCCGGTTCAGTATAAAGAACGGGAAGTGATCCTGTTCCAGCGTGTGGAAGGCGGTTATGTGGAACGGCATTTCATAAGCTGGATGAAACTGGCGGTTGCCAAGGAAAAGTATGGATGTGAGGAAAGTGCAAGAATCTTTCTCCGGCATGGGAAAGAGAGGACTTTCTATGCGAAATATAGTTATCTCACCAGAGAGGTATTCTGGGACGATGCCAATTTTGGTTATTTTGACCTAGGTGGGATGATACGGATCGAAAATGGTCCCATCTATCCCTATACGTTTCGCAAAAGCCTTACCAAAGGTACAAAATACCAATACTCGGCACTGGAACAGTTGCGGAAAGAACCGGGATTTTCCCCGATTGAATACCTGCAGCGCTATGAAAAATACCCAGTATTGGAGCAGATGGTCAAAGCGGGACTTAGGAAACTTGCATTACAGATGGATCTGTCAAAGCTGAATCTGAAAGCAAAAAAACCATGGGAGTTATTTGGACTTACGAAGGATGCCTTTCACAGACTGCGGCAGATCAATGGGGGAAAAGAGGAGATACTGTGGTTTCAGTATATGGAGCAACAGCATCTTACACTTCCCAATGCGGTTATCTGTGGAATGGCAAAAGAAGGCATTGAGCCTGTAAATATTTCCGGTGTGCCACTATCTCCGACGGTCATCTATAATTACCTGAAACGGCAGGCGACTGGATGCAAGGGCAGACGGCACATGCGGGAACTGCTTGGCACTTGGGAAGATTACCTTTCCATGGCGGCATATCTGAAGATGCCGATGGATCAGGATATGGTCTTACGTCCCCGCGACCTGCTTTTGGCGCACCGCGAAGTGCTCTCCCAGTGTGGAGGAAAGGAGAAAGGGCTCCGGGTTGTAGAGATCGCTAATAAATTTCCACGTGTGGAAACGGTACTGGCATCCATCAAAGAAAAATATGAGTATGTTGGAAAGACATTTTCGATTGTGGTTCCGGAAAAGATTGAGCAGATCATAGAGGAAGGACAGGCATTGAAACATTGTCTTGACCGTTCAGACCGCTATTTTGAGCGGATCGCAAACCAGGAGTCCTATATTGTGTTTCTGCGTCGGACAAAAGCAATGGAGCAACCCTATTATACGCTGGAGATCGAACCGGATGGTACGACACGTCAGAAGCGGACGGTGGGAGATAACCAGAATAATGATTATCACCGGGCAGAGAAGTTTTTGAAAAAGTGGCAGGCGGCGATCAGACCAAGGCTTTCACAGGAGGATTTTGAGCGTCAGGAGATCAGTCGCCAGTTGAGGATGTATGAACTGGAGTCCCTGCGTAACGACAAAGTCACCGTCCATGGCGGAAGCCATGCAGGGGAACTGCTGGCGGATATTTTAGAAGCTGACCTGATGGAAGCATAAAGATTTACAAAGGCATATTTCGTTAATATACATATTCCCAAGAAAAATATGAGGAAATATAGATGAAAAAAACAGAAAAAAGATTAATAACCTTGTCAGATGGAACTCGCATGGGTGGAGAATTATTAGTATTTAGAACAGATGCTCCGGCAGAAGTGTTGTCAGAGTTGGAAAAAATATCCTGCGAGATTTTTATCAACGGAGCTGATTATGAGGACGTTCCTATATGGGCAGATGTTTTAAAAGAGAAGGGGTATGAATTTACATCTATTGATTCATGCACCCATGTAACTGCTTACGGCACATCAAGTGATTGGCTAGAGGAAACTTTTGGAGAAATCAATGAAAAATATGTCATTGAGGACCAACCCGACCTATTTTTAGGAGCTGACCTGATGGAAGCATAGAAAGTTTTCAAAATAAATTGATTGATTTGAAACAATAGTATATGCTAGTAGATAGGTAAAAGGAGATGGAAGCGCATCTGCAAAAGGATGTGTGCAGGAGACAGAGAAAGTGTATCTGAAAAAGATTTCTTTAGAGAATTTTAGATGTTTTGAAAAAGTCGAGGCTGACTTACAAAAGAAACTGACATTGGTTGTTGGTGCGAATGGTGCCGGAAAAACATCTCTGTTGGAAAGCATTGCCATTGCAATGAGTACCATGTTTACGGCTTTTGATGGAGCAAAAGCTATGAACATCACGAAGGAAAGTGCTCATCTGAAGGCATATAAGATCGGAAGTACCGATAACGTGCAGCCACAGTATCCGGTTCGGATAGGTGCATGGGCACAGTTGGATGAAAGACCGGAGATTTACTGGGAGAGAACGCTAAATACTGCAAAAGGGAAAACCACGATAAAAGATGCCAAACAGATCCTGGAAGTTGCATCAGATTACCAGAAACGGCTCCAGGAAGGGGATACCTCATTACTGTTGCCGATCATTGCTTACTATGGTACAGGCAGACAATGGGATTATCATCGTGAAAAGCAGACGGACATTTCTGAAAAAAATACAAGAACGAACGGTTACATTGATTGTATGAGCGGAACGGCAAATATCAAATTGATGATGAACTGGTTCTTAAAAATGACAGTGCAAAAATACCAGAATCAGGAAAATGGGTATGGACCTGTACCGGAGCTGGAAGCAGTTTTTTCCGCGATGGAGCAATGCTACAATCGGATCACCGGTTCCAACGATGCAAAGATTCAGTACAATATAGGAACCAAGGAAATTGATGTTGCTTATACGGATGCACAGGGAATGCGCATGCGTATCCCACTAAACCAGTTGAGTGATGGCTATAAAAGCACGATCAGTCTGGTGGCAGATATTGCATACCGTATGGCTGTATTGAACCCTCAATGCCTGGGCGAAGTCTGCAAAAAAACGGATGGAATCATTTTGATTGATGAGGTGGATCTTCATCTTCATCCGGCATGGCAGAAACAGATCTTACATGACCTGACGGAAATTTTCCCAAATGTCCAGTTTGTTGTCAGCACACATGCTCCGGAAGTGATCAATTCAGTAGCAAGGGAGCAGGTGGTTGTACTGGAAAACTATCAGGCATTACCGGCACCTGCAGAGACCTATGGAAAAGATGCGAATGGCATCTTGCGTGCGATTATGCGTGTAAAAGAGCGTCCAGATGACATTATGGAGAAATTTGAGCAGTTCTATCATGCAATCGATGCACAAGAGTATACACTGGCAAATGAGATCCTTGGAAACCTGGATGAAATCCTTGGGGATGATCCTGATCTTACAGCGATGCATATACAACTGGATTTAGAGCAGATGTAAACATTGTATAGAAAAGTGTTTTGAAATATCCAGATAATTGGTTGGAAAAACATAATTAGGTAGCAAACGTATCAGGCAGGCTTTGATTTAGAGAGATTCTGAATCAGAGCCTGTTTTTGTTTATTTGAATATGTAAAATGAGTATAATGTAATTTGGCAGAAGGGATCAAAATATGTTATGTTGAATATAAGAAAAAGTTGTTAGGAGAGGCTTATGACAAAGTTATATAAATATTTGATTTCCAATTATAAATCGAATGAACCTATCTTTGTTTCTGATCTTCAGATTTCGATATTAGATGCCAATCTCCAGCAGATGTTTAATTTACTATGTGATTCGGGAAAGATTAAGAGATTTGATACTGGTATTTATTATCTCCCGAAAGAAAGTCGGCTGACGGGAGGTGTCCCGCTTGGGGCTGATACCGTCGCAAGATATAAATACGTTTCCAGAAACGAAAGGATTGATGGTTATTATTCTGGTTATACGTTCGCAAATCAGCTTGGAGTTATTACACAGGTGCCGTATACATTAGAAATCGTATCAAATAATGCAAGTGCGAAAGTGCAAGAGGTGAACTTGCAGGGAAGAAAAGTGATTCTTCGTAAAGCAAAAATCCCTGTTACTAAGGAAAATTATAAAATATTACAGTTCTTGGATTTTCTCAAAGACGTAGAGTTGTATATGGATAAAAATAATGAAGTGTATATTGAGCGTATAAAACGGTATATTGTGGATGAGCAAATTTGTAAAATGGATGTGGACCTTTATATCAGGCAATATCCAGACAGGACATACCGTTCAATTTATGAAATGGGTTTATATGAGTTTTTTGTATAGTGATAAAGGACTAGCAAAAATGAGTGTGTTGTGGTGTTGCAGTAAATAAAGAAAGTGTGGAAAATATGAAGATATTTGTAGATGCCGATGCCTGTCCAGTTGTAGGAATCGTTGAGAAAATAGCTGAAAAATATGATGTGCCAGTTACTTTGCTTTGTGATACGAACCATGTGCTTGCATCTGAATATAGTGAAGTGATCGTGGTTGGTGCAGGAGCAGATGCAGTAGACTATAAACTGATCAGTCTGTGCCATAGAGGGGATATTGTAGTATCACAGGATTATGGTGTGGCAGCAATGGCTCTTGGAAAAGGCGCATATGCAATCCACCAGTCCGGGAAGTGGTATACGGATGAAAATATTGATCAGATGCTGATGGAACGGCATATAAATAAAAAAGCCAGACGAAGCTCCAGCAAAAATCACATCAAAGGTCCGAAAAAGCGGACAGGTGAGGATGATGAGCATTTTGCACAGGCATTTGAAAAAATGGTACAGATGGCTCAACAGGCTGTGGATATGAGCTAAATGGAATGGCAGATGGTGATTGATCCCAGAAAGGAGAGGATGGCGCATGGAAAATTATGAGCGTGAATGTGCGGAAAAAGAACTTTTGCTAAAATTACAGGAAGCGGAAGATGCAGTAAAGGACGACAAAGGCTGGCTGGATCTGAATGAACTGAAACTGCTTATGAGACAACAGGGATCATTATAATTTCTGAAAATCCTGGATAGGAAAAATTGAATCATGTAGTATAACAAACGGGACGGCTTCGGCTGTCTCTTTTTGTTTCCGTATTATTAGACGTGACATATACAACAGGTTATGGCTGATTAGATAGAAAAGATTGCATGAAAAAAGGAACCTGCATACAAACAGATTCCTTACATGAGGGAAAATCCCTGTCGAAGAATGGAAGACCAGTTACTTTTCTGATAAAGAAAACGGACGATGATTACTGTCTGCTTTTCTTCATCAATCGTATAAAAGGCAAGGTAATGATTGATGATCACAAAACGAATGCCCCAACTTGCAAGTACCGGCTCATCTACCAGACGGAACTTCTGTGGCAGGTCGGCTAATGAGCCTATCTGCTTAGCCACAGCATCTAACAGATGCTCCGCGGCATCCGGATTTTTGAGGGTAAATTCGATGTAATCCGCTGCCTGCATAATATCGTGTTCTGCGGTGGACGTGATATGAATCTGATAGCTCATCGACGGCGACGGCTCCTGATATCCGCCATAGCTTCAGAAAATGGTCTGGTGTTGCCTGTGGCAATATCGTCCATTCCTTCTTTGATCTGGCTGTAAAGTTCAAAGCGGCTGGTCAGTTCTTCGTAGGCTTCAATGCTCATGACAGCAAGATCAAGCTTCCCATTTTTTGTAATGAAAACCGGTTCAGTATAATTATGACAAAATGTGGAAATTTCATTGTAATGTTTCTTTAAATCAGCATTTGATCTGATGGTTGGCATAAAAACACCTCCTTGTTTGATAACAAGACTATATACAAATTTTGCTATATAGTCAATGGATATTCCATTTGTGTTAGCAGGAGAAATACAATGATTCACAGGTATCTGACGGTAGGGAGGGGAACAAGCCTGTTTGGGAATGCTCCCGGCGAGCTTTCAAAAATTCCTTGCTAGTTTCCACATTTTTAAAAGTGACGTATATCAAACATATAAGCCGGACATGATTCGGCAAATTGACATCATAGGAGGACAAAACAAAAATGTACGCACTTACACGAAGAATACCTGAACATCAAAATATGGATCAGAACGTATGGAAGAAAAGGATAAAGGCGGCTGCAATCCGCCTGGAAGGTGTCATGCTGCTTGGGAGTATGGCGGTGGTACAGATGCATGCGACAGAAGGAAGTGATATCTTCACAAAAGCCAAAGGGATGATGAATACCCTGTACAAATCCATTGCAGGGATTTCATCCGTAACGGCAGGCTGTGTTGCCGGCATTTGTCTGTATTTAATGTTTTTCTCGAAAAACAGAAATACGGTGGAAGAATCTATCGCCTGGTTAAAGAGGATTGCTGTGTGCTGGATCGCAATCATGCTGATGGCATCCATCATCTATTTTGTTACTACGAACCTTGGAATTGGGGACAACGCATCCTTATATTAAGATGTAGGAACCAATTCACTGATAGAGAGATCTCCTGTGCATTTGGTGCATGGGAGATTTTTTGGAAGGAGGAATAGTATGGCATGGCTTGTAAATGCCCTGTTGGAAGTCATTAAGGATCTGGTCTATGGAGCATTTGTGTTGATCACGAAGTGGTTTACCGGGACGTTGACACTTTCAACCGGGGAATTTCATGACATTTTTAACAAAGGGGAAGAAATGAACCTGTTAGACCTTCTGGTGGATGATGTGATCGGACCACTGGCGGTTGCGGGGGTGATCGGTATCATGGCATATCAGTTGTACCGTTCCATGTTTGCAAAGAAGGTACAGGGGGCAGTAGATGAACCATTGCCCCTGATCCTCTGGTCGGTAGTGGCATTTTTCCTTGTATTTAATGTAAAACCGGTATTAAACCTGTTTTCAGACCTCATTGCAAAGGCATGGGGCTGGATGGATGGTGTGACACATGAGTTTTCCACTAATTTTTCCCTGGATGCACTTTTATCAGACCAGAAGTTTGGCGATGACGGGGTAACCAGTTCCTTAAATTTTTCCTCAGGCATCGGTCTGAGCGGATTGCAGATGCTGATCGGCATTGTACTGGCAGCAGTCCTTGGGTGGCGGTATCTCAAACTGATGGTACAGTACGTGAAACGCTATGTGCGTTATCAGTTACTGCGTGTGCTGGCACCAGTTGGTATCTGCACGATTGGTTCTAACAGTACCCGCCAGATGGCACAGAATTATCTGAAACTGTATATTTCCTCGACGCTGTCCATGCTCTTTTCCGGCATGATGACGTATATCTATTGTTGGGCGATGATGCAGACGTTGCTATGGGAATCGGATCTGATTGCGGACAACATCTTATTGTTTTGCATTACCCTTGGTATTTATGATTTTTTCCAGTATCTCGATCAGTTATTGGAGAAGATCGGTCTGCTCAGTACCGGGATGCAACCGATCCGCTTGCCGATCGGAATTGGCGGAATATCTGCCGGATTGTCGTCTAAGGGACAGCAGATGGTTGTAAACTCGGCAAAAACAGCGTTCCAGACGTTAAAGATGGCAAAAGGGACACCAACCGGTGGGGAAACAAAAGGAACTTCTGCATCAGGCGGTGGAACCTCTGCGGAAAGGAAAACGGCTACTCCTGCAGCAGAACTGTTAAATGAGAGCGAAATTTCCAACGACGTAAAGGCAAATACCCAGGCATTTTCTGAGTCACTTGGTGGAAAGCAGTATCAGACACAACAGGGGGAAGTGCCAACAAAAGAGAACAGTTCCATGGCAGTTATGCGTACTGCCCCGGATGGAAGCATCAGCGCAAGAAATATAACGAAAGAAGCAAATGGAGATGGCTGGCGGGATCTTTCTACCGGAAACCGGTTGTCTGGCGCGGATGCGGTGCATGGACTGACTGGTGTGCAGGGGATCAACCCGTATGATCTGCAGCAGACCGGTGACGCACTGGAGCAACATGCGGCAGGAAAGCCAGGAAAAGAGCGGGCTTACGGGGCATTCCAGAGGGAGGATACCCAGTTTGCCGCAAAATTCCAGAAGAACGATGCCGGTGGATGGAATACGCTGGTGGGCGGCACATCCTATGAAACTCCACAGCAGGCAGCGGCTGCCCTGGGTGCAGACAGCATGGCAGTGTACGATGGAAGGTCCGACATGAAAGGGTTTGACATGGCAAAGATCGCGGCATCCGATGTAAACCTGGCAGATCAGGCAGCGTTTGAAGCAGGATTGTCAGAACATGCCGTATCCGGTCCGGCAGGAGAAAATGCAAAGGCTTATGGAGCACTCCATGGAGCAGACGGAGCCATTCATCCGGCAGAATTTTCCAAAACAGAAAGCGGATGGGAAGCAACGGTTGGTGGTCAGGCATATGCTTCAATACAAGACGCCGCAACTGCAGTCGGAGCTGACCGGGCAGATATCTATGCAGGAGCTCCAAAATCACTCCCGGCGGCACAGCTTAAAGGCGGTGGAGCAAACCAGGCATTGGCAGATGAGGCAGGGTTACGCTCCTTTGGCGTGGCGGCAATGCCAAAAAACCAGGGCTTCCAGGTGCATACCGTCGGAAACGGGGAAATGCATGGCATCTATGCGGATCAAAAGGGTGCGGTACATTCTTTTAGCGGAACCAGGGTGACGCAAACTTACGCACAGCAGAATCCGGAATCCTGTGTGCGGCTGGATGATACCACGTATTTGAAGATCCATGAAGGAAGTTCAAACCGCGCGGTCAATGCGTATGCGAATGCGACTACATTTAAAAATGGAACTTTTCAGAATAAAAACTTACTAAATTTCTGATTATCTTTTCATAAGTTGGTAAATGCCGATATATCCCGTATTTTAGGGCTTTATCGGTATTTTCTTTTTGGAAGATACCTTGCATAAGCTGGCATTTACCAGCATGAAAATGCAACCAAAAGTAGTAAATGAGTAGTAAATATAAGCTCCGATATTAACAAGCCAGTCTTTCCAGTTCCGCTTTTGCAGATTGAAATGTACCGTGTGCGTAATAGCCAAGTGTCATGGTTATGTTAGCGTGTCCCATGAGATATTGCAGGGTGTTTGGGTTCATTCCTCTATTTGCCATATTCGTACAATAAGTATGTCTGAATGAATGTGGTGTGATGTTCGGTAACTTATCCGTGTGATACTTGTTATATTTCTTAATCAATCCTCGCACCATACCCTCATAGTTTCCTGCAACTTTAGGCAAGCCCTCACGGTTTAAGAATAGGAAATTGCTGTAACCACCTACAATCAACGGTTGTGCCTTTCCTCTGTTCTCTAGTATTCTTTGGATTGCTTGATAAGCCCGTTCTGTCAATGGAAGTTCACGTTTTCCGTTTTTAGTCTTTGGCGTTTCAATATAGTAACCCATTTCGCTATCTTTCAATAACTGGTGGTCTATATTGAGTATTCTGTTCTGCATATCAATATGCGTCGTCAATCCGCAAAATTCAGAAATACGAAGTCCCGTTTCCAGCAGAAGCACAACCTCATCATAATACTTACTGTAAATCTTGTCCGTTTCCATAAAGGCAAGCAGGTGTTTTTCCTGCTCTGGTGTAAGGATAACTTTCTGCTCCGTATCATCTTCCAGAACATCACTTAGCTTAAATTCAAACGGGTTCTTTCTGATACAGTCGTCTTGTATCGCCATATAAAATGACGCTTTCAAGGAACGCTTATAGTTATCAATCGTTTTATAGGCATATCCTTTTTCGCTCATTCTGATAGCCCATTCTTTAGCGTCCGACTGCTTAACAGTATCAATCGCCCTCATACCCAATGGGTCATTTTTCAGAGCATTCATAAGATACTGTCGTCCTTTTTCAGTAGCCCTCTTGATGTTCTTTCTTTGACTGTTCTTTTTCTCGTAGAGCTGGCAGACTGTCATTTTACCGCCGACTGTGTCGATACCGTCGTTAAGGTCTTTTTTTATCTGTGCTTCTTTTTCCCTCAACGATATATCATCACGCTTTCCAGCAGGTGTCTTGTCTGTCGGTACAAGTTTCCAAGAATAGATAAACTGTGGCTTTCCGTATATATCGGTATATTTATAAACGTATCTTCCGTCTTTTCGCTGGCTCTCTCCATTACGCAAATTGCGATTTTTACTGTCTTTTCGTTTTACATTAGACATAGTGTAAAGCTCCTTTCCGTCATGGAATGAGCCGTGATACGCTATACCTTATTATACCATATCTACGGCTCAATGACATTAGATTTCGTCCAATGTATCTATGATTTTTTCAAATTGTTTTCGCTTAATCTGAATACGATTACCGTTCACGATAACCCAGCCAGCGTCAATATTTTCTTCGGCTAATTTACGCAATTTCTTTTCGCCAATGCGGAAGTATTTAGACGCTTCTTCAATCGTCAGCGTATATTTTTCCCAGATAGGCACATCAGTATTGTTCATAATCTATGCACCCCCTTTACTGTGTGTCATTTTTTACAAGCAGGCAGACGGCTTTGGAAAGCTCCGTTAGTATCTCAACTATTCCCATTCTTGTGGGCAGAACCGCACCATGCGGACGTATCATTATTCTGTGAGGATAGGTCGTGGCAAAACGACTTTTCCAACAGTCGCTCTCGGATCACTGCGTGGGTCGCTCGCTTTCTTTTGAAAAGGTCGTGGCGTACAGTCCCCGTGGCTCGCTATCTCACAAACGTATCTGTCTGCTTTATTCAGTTGTCAAAGAACAATAGGCTTGTCCGCCTATAAAAATCTGTCGTAGTCAACAGATTTTTATAGATTGACAAATCTTTAAATCGGGACAGGAAAGAGGGTTTTGGCAAATCATATCCCGATATAATCATTATTTAATGTTTACTTCAAATGCTCTCATTTTCTTTATCATTGCTTCACGAATACGTCCTTTCAGTTCCATATCAACAGCAATATAAAGATTTCCGTATTCATCATACAAAGGACGAAGACAACACTTTGAAAGGTAAGCGTCATAGAATTGAAGCATTTTTTCTATTGCTTTTTCGTCCCCGTCTGCTACAGAAGCAATTAAACGGTAAGGAGGGCATTTTGCAACAGCTTTTCCCATCTACTTTTCCTCCTGTAAAATTTTTTTCATATTATGTAAAGCGACTTGACGATTTTTAAATACACCAGCTCTTGAGATATGCTGAAGTTCTGCAATTTCTGTATCACTCATGTCAAGAAAATAGAACATTAAGAGATTATTTCTTTTTCTCTCTGGTAACTGTTGTAACGCTTTACATAGTTCATTACCCGATACTCGGGCTTCCATTCCATACACATCAAAAATAGTTATATCAAGTTCGTAATCATCAAAAACAGGAAAGGAATTAACCACAATTTTTGGTAGTTCACAAAACGGGATTTCACGATTAGAACGTCGGTCTAATTCTTTTTCATAATTCTTTATGATTCCGTCAATAACTTTTTTCATTAGCGTATCGAACTGTAAGCGAATTGCGTTTTCAAAAGAAGTCGGTTTCATGTTCACACCTCCTCCCTGCACAAAGCGGAGAATCTTTATCCCCCTTTCCGCACCAACACTGTACAGGCAGGTGTGATTTGCTAACCTAATTTCAAAAAAAGTGAAAAAAAGTTTTTGAGCATGAAAAAAGTCCGTACAAAATAAATTGTTGTAGCGGACAATTTTAAAAGTATTTATTAAAATTTTTGGGATATTAAAACAACTATAAAAATGAAAGTGTGTATCATTATCAATAACTTTATTTAGTGTACAATTAAAATATGTTTTCCCATTTGTAACCAATCTCCTTTAAAAAAATATAAACGATACATATTACATTAAAATTATAATCTATCACATCAAAAAAATTGAGCGAAAACAGTCGAAATGAAAAATAATATAAATATAAAATATTTTTCTATTTGATTCTATGCTTTGATAGATAGTTATAATCACTTTAAGATTGTAGAATTTTTAACAAATGCTTGTGCATTATTTATATAATTAAAGCATTAAATTGACAAAATTCGTCATTTTATGAAAGCGCTTATTTTTTTATAATTTCGTATTGTTAGATATTGACAATTCAGTAGTTTAGGACTATCATAAAGGTGTAGAATAAAGTAGCTGAAAGAAGCCAAAAGGAGGGATGGTTATGTTAAACAAAAAGTCTTTATTCACTAAACTAGCAGCTGTGAGCATGGTAGCTTCAATGATGTTAGCTACGCCAGTAATGGCAGCGACGAATGACACAGGCGACAAGGACGCACAAAATGGAATCGTAAAGACAACTTACGAGGACGAAAATGGCACATGGACTGAAGGTATGATTGGTGGTAATCCAGAAGGAGTTGAAACTTGTTGGTTGGCATATGGACCATTGTACCAATATCCAAGTGAAGGTGGAACATGGCAATACGGTTTCTGGAATGCTAAAGTTCGTTCTTACTACACAGTTAATAGATGTCATGGTTCAACAGTTAAGTTGAATGGTAAGACATCACGTTCAGTAAATACTGCATCAGGTAAGAAATCTATCGCTGAATTATGGGCTATTCAATCTGATTCTAATGACCAGTATTTCTATCGTGTTTGTTAGTTAAGTATCATATTTATTGTTTGATAGCTTAAATGACAAATTAGATTTTAGGCTTCGGTGCTTGTCATCGAAGCCTATTTTATTTAATAAATAGGATAATGGAGTTGATATTTTTATGAATAAACATGGCATTAGATTGATTAGTTTTATTTTAGCTTTATTTTCATTCATTATGATCTTTCAGAATTTAATGAATGACCAACAGCAATTACCTTTAGGTACAACAGAACAACTTGTATTAAATATTGCTGAAACTGGTACTACGAAAGAACAACTTATTTCAGAATTAGATAATATCACGAATAAGCACAATGCTACTTTAGTAAAAGTTGTTATTCCTAGTGATGAATATAAAAATAAAAAAGACATCATTTACTTTGGAGATGAGAAACCAAAAAGTTCTGACATTATTATTGATAATGATAATATTAAATGGTTAGATTCAAGTTTAGAGGGAAAGTTAATTTCATCTAAAGATATTGGTAATAGACCTTTATATGGAAATTATGCAGTAAAGGGAAATCAGAATTTTAAACAGGATATAGAAAACTGGGCTAATGATAACGGAATTACTATTCAATGGTTGAGAAAAGTATCGTTTATAAAAAGTTTGTATTACAATTTAGTTCATAATGGTGTTGGAAATGTTATTTTAACAGTATTATTATTATTCATTTCAGTATTATTGACATGGTTTATTTCACACTCAAAAGGAAGAAGTATAAGATTATTGAGTGGAGTAGACATTAAAAAAATTCATATTGAAGATACATTAACACTATCAAAAATGTTTATATCCAGTTATTTAATTTCACTCATAGCATTTTGGGTATATATTGGAATTACTAATGATTTTAAACAAATTACATTATTGTTATCTAAGGATATTATAACACTATTGGTATTGGTTGTTATTTCAGCATTGATTAGTTTCGGTATTTCAATGATTGTCAAACCAAAAACAGAACATCTTGCGAAAAGAGAAATTCCTTTCAAAAAATTCAGAATGCTCAGTATTGGCACTAGAATTATGTCAATAATATTAGCTCTTTTGATAGTACCAAGCACCATAACATCTGCTTACATTTTACAGCAGTTATCTAATGAGTATTCTTTATGGGAAAATATGCAAAGCATTGTAAGTATATCTTTCAGCGATTTAGATTCATTAAGTACAGATAAAATGTTGCCATATGTTGATGATTTTTTTGCAAATATGGCAGATAACGATAATTTATTCTTATCTTTATCTATTGATAAATCTATACAATTAAGTGAGGAAGAATACGGTGGTTACGACCACATAATAGTTACTGATAAATCATGGGTTGATTCTTTTGATATTGGAATAGAAGAAAATAAAAGTGGTGGAGAATTGAATAAAATTGAATTGAACGATTTAGATAAACCACTACAGGACTTTATAAATGTTCAAATGCCTTTATGGACTAAGACAGAAGAAATCCAGCCTAGCGGAATTAACTTCTATGAATTTAGCGGAGATAAATTTTTAGCTTTACCGCCAAATGTTGGCTATGGTGGAAGCACTATACAAGCTAAAAATCCATTAGTTATATTAGTGGATAATCCAGTACAATCATTAAATACATTAGGTTTTATGTTACCTGCTTGTTCAAGTGGTAATGTTGTTTTTCCAGATGAAAATTTATTGAGAACTGAATTAGCAAAAACACCTGTAAAAGATTACGTTGTTTCGATAGATACTATTGCTGATGTTGCTTTATCACAAGCTCAAAAATTTGCAAAAGAAGCTGTATTCTATGTGATAGCTTGTATTCTAATTTTTGTATCTATGATTTTTGCAGGTATTCTTACCGCACAGTTATGGGTAAGCGAAAACAGAAAACGAATATTTACGTTACATACATTCGGAAAATCATACAAAGAAATAATAATGCAAACCTTTGTGCATGAATCATTTATTGCGATAATCACGGTAATCATTGGAGCAGTAATTTCTTTTGTTATAAGACGACCAGAAATTATTACAGTTTTATCAGTGAGCATTATTATTTTGATTTTATATTGCTTGAGTAATTTTGTTGCTTATCATATATGTACTAGACAAGCATTTTACAAAGTAGCAACAAGAAATGAGTAAAAAATGGGGTGTAAAAATGGAAATTAAAATGAATAGTATAAGCGTTGTAATCAAAGGAAAACGCATTTTCTCAAATATCACAGACACAATGAATAGTGGAGATATGGTAGCTCTCACAGGTTCTTCTGGGTGTGGAAAAACGACATTATTAAATTGTTTAGGTTTAATACAGCCAATAGAAAGTGGTTCTATTTTGATAAATGGCAAAGATACTTCAAAGTGGAACGATAAGGATAAAACGAAATTTTGGCATAAATATGCGACATTTATTTATCAAGATTATGGAATTATCGAAGATGAAACTGTAGCATATAACATTACATTAGATAAGTCAAAAGCTAAAAGTAAAGCTGTGAAAAACATATTAGATAAAGTTGGTTTAAATGGTAGAGATTCTGAACTAGCAATCGTACTCTCTGGTGGAGAAAAGCAACGCATAGGTATAGCAAGGGCAATATTAAAAAATGCTTCTATTATCTATGCTGATGAGCCTACTGCTTCTCTTGATTCTGAAAATAGACAAATCGTGATTAGCTTATTAAAAGAATGTGCTTCAAATGGGGCAATTGTTATTTTAGCTACACATGATGATAGGCTTGTTAGTGAATGTAATAAAGTCATAAGTTTAAATAAAAATAGAAATTAGGAGCGATTATGAAAAAAATATTTTCAGTTTTATTGATTACAACTATCATTACTACATTAGGTAGTCCTGTTTATGCAAGTAGTCAAAATCCAAGTGATTTACAAGAATGTATAGAGAACTCTATGTTCTATGATAATGAATATAGATTATTCAATGAATTTACATATCAAGGAATGGAAATCAATTTGTTTCCTGAAACAACAATCACTAAAGAAGAAGCTCTTATTAAGTATAAAGAAGCGTATAACTACATAGCAGAAAAAGCTAGTGTACTAGGTATTGTAGCGGATTTAGATAACTATGAATTTCAACAATATATTAAAGGTTATGCTATACCAACTTCTACTAATAAGGAACTTAATGATAAACTAGCGGAATTTGCAGAATTTATAGATATTTATGAAAATGCAGAATCTAATAAAAAAATCATTTCTTGTTTAAAAGAAAAAGAATTTAATTCTGAAGAACTTGAATTGTTATTACCAATAAGTAAGAGTTCAACTGAATTATCTAACAAAATAGCTCCTAGTGATAATAGAGAATCAAATGGGTACTCTTCTAATAAAGCTACTCAATATGCAAAGCAATGGTGGAATAGAACAAATAATACAGATTTTCCATATTATGCTAATTATTATAAGCAAGACCTTAATTCTAATGATTACAATGATTTAGATGAAAATGCAGAGGGACAGTCTGCAATAAGAAGAGGTTGGAGCGACTGTACAAATTTTGTTTCACAATGTTTAAGTTATGGTGGTTTTCAATATAGAAAATCAGGATTGATTTTACCACATAGACAATCTAAAAACTGGTATTATGATAATGGAAAGCCATCACATACATGGGGTGGAGCTAATAATTTTTATCAGCATTGGGAATCCAGAGCTGGTATAGCAAAAACATCAGATTTACTTACAGCAGGAGATGTAATTTCAGTAGACTTTACCAAAGATGGAGATATAGACCATACTGCAATTATAACTTCCAATATTAACAATACAAATAAATCTAAATTGTTGACACAACACAGTATTGATAGAAGTGAATTTTTACCTACAGGAGATTATTTTTCTTTAGCAAATCTATATAGTCAAGATTATAAAATATATGGATATGAAATGGATAAAGCACCAATAAAATAAAATACGAAAGGAGCTTTTGCTCCTTTCATTTTTTATTTATTATTGGATAATATTTTCCAGTTACTATCCTTATAAAGTGTTAATTCATACTGTGATACCTGTGCCGCCTTTGTCTGATTGTCAATGAACTTCACAGATACCTTGACTTTCACATTGCCCCCGTCCTTTGTAAACACGGGATTGCCAAGCTCGGAATAGAGATAGTCCCCATTTATCGGTTCAAGGGCATTTCCCTCTACATAATAAGCAAGCTCCGTTTCTGTAGCGGTAGGGTACAGCTTGAAGAATGTTTCCAGAAATGCCGTAGCGTCATTTACGGTATCAGCGTCTACGCTTGCGTCTGCTTCTGGTGTCTTAGGTTCATAGTCTGATTTTTCGATTGCTGGTGCAAGGGTAGGGTTCTGAATGATTACCATATCCCCGTCAGCGTCTACATGGACTTTTACTATATAGGTTGCTTTCACATTGCTTGTCTGTTCTCCCTCTTTTATCTGCTGATCTACTTCGTAGGTAGCAGAAAAAGTGTCCATTCCCGACTGTTCAATACTCCATACAATCACATCTGTAACTGTGGAGCTGGTCGGTATATCCGTTCTGATTGTATCAACATTCAAGTCCTGCAATTCCTTTGTCAGATAACCGCTGATTGCCTGCGTCCTTGCTTCAATCGCTTCTTTGCTGTTATTCCATGTGTAATAGGACTTCGCAAAGTTCTTCACGAAATTTTCTATCCCGTTGGTGTCCTGCAAGCGAAGCTCAATGACTTCTTTTTCATGGGTCGTGTGCTGGTCGATAGCGGTAAAGTTCTTATACACCCCAAAGCTCACGCTTGCGATAAGCACCACCCATAACGCAATCACAGTTTTCTTATGTGTGCCTACCTTGACAGTACGCACCTTTTTTTCTTTGATATTTTCTGTCTGTTTCTTATTCTTCTTAAACATATTTTCAAGTCCTTTCTATTGTTTTACTCGTCCTGCACCGATTAAGTGCTGTTGCCAGTAACTACTACTTAGGTCTGCATATCCTATCGGGTTGCCTGCATGGTACATCTGTGTCGGCGAAACGAGAATACCGACGTGCGTTACATAAGTACCAGCGTTATAGGTAGAATGGAAAAATACCAAGTCCCCAGCCTTTGCCTGCGAGAGTGGCAGATGTTGGGTAGCGTCATACTGTGCTTGTGCCGTTCTCGGTAAGGAGATACCAGCTTTTCCATAGCACCATTGCGTCAATCCCGAACAGTCAAAGGAAGTGTTGGGATTGCTACCGCCATACACATATTTCCAGCCTTGATATTTCAACGCTTCATTCATGACCTTTTGTGCCAGTTCTCCCGATACCTGCGGTACAGTTAAATACTGATTGACTAATTCCACATAGAACATATTTCCATAGCCATACCGCCAGCCCCCATTCTTTGCAACGGCTATCGGGTTGGTGTAAGTTACTTTCTTTCCACCCGATTTTTCACGGGCGAAGCTCTCTGCAAGGTTAAAGGTGTGTTTCTTTCCTTTTCCTGCCACATATCCCACATAACCACCGCCATAGTTATAGGACTGTATCGCTACATTCAAATCGTCGATACCTTGATTTTTGCAAGAAGAAAGCAGGGACGCAAAATATTTACACCCCTGCTTGATTGAACTTTCCGTATCTAAAGAGTTGGGCGGTAAACCAAGACTTTCCGAACTCTGCATAACATCTTCTGCCGTACCGCCACTTTCTACTTGAATGATAGCCAACAGCACATTGACATACTCGGAGATACCGTTTTCTCTGGCGTATTTTTCCACCATAGGCTGATGTTTCAAAACTTCTGCGGATAAGTTCATACCCGTAATGCCAGAAGAAAAGTTGCTGTTCTCGTCGTCGCTGTCCGCACTAATGAGGACACCAAAGAAAAGCACCAGAGAAAAGAGGATAGGAAACAGACTGCCGATAAGAGCGATATGTTTCAGTTTCATTTTTTCTTCTGTCCTTTCTTCGTTACAAGGTTACGGGTTTTCTCTGTGGTCTGCTGGTTCTTCTGGACGGTCTGCGTCTGCTGAACCTTTGTCCTGCGGTCTTTGGTGTCATTCTGGCGTGTTTCCTGCGATACCACTTTTTCTACATTCTGCCTATGTACTTGCTGTGCAGGTTGGGTCGCTTTTCTATCAGAAGCACCAGAAGATAGCGGACGCTCTTTGATAACATTTGCTTTGACTGGCTCACTTATCTTTGAAGTGGTCGCTGTGGCAGGGCGTTTGACTTCCTGCATTTTTTCCGCACTCGGCTTTGAAGCTGTGGCTGGTCGCTCATGGGGACGGGTAGCTCCCGTTGTCGCTGATCCGTCAGACTTTCGCTGTGCCTGCCTTGCTTCTTGTGCCTTTTGAAGCTTCATACGCTTGTCAGCGATATCCTGTCTATGCTGTTCCTGCTTTTCCAAACGCCCCGTCTGTCTGGACTGCTGTTCCTGCACCATGCCACGCTTGAAGTCGTACACGCTGGACTTTGCCTTTTCCTTTGCGGAATACACCGCATAAGCGGTCTGTGTCGGCATATCCTTGATGTTTTCTTTGACAGCATTTGCTTTGTCTTTCACTTTATTTTTCGTATCTAAGACAGCACCCACCTTTGAGCCTGCACGCTGTCCCATGCTGGAAGTGGTATTGCCCCGATTTTCTTTAGAAGCTGTATTTTTTCTTTCCGCCCGTTTGCCAGTAACGGCACTTCCAACCACCGCACCAGCCACACCGCCCGAAATACCGCCAGCACTTACCGCCCTTGCAATACGGTGTTCCATACGCCTAGCCCGATGTCGCATAAACAGATACGGTCTGCGGAATATCCTGCGTCCCATGCTTTGACTGTCGCCAGCGTTTAAAGAGAACATACTCATTAAATCGCCCAGCTTCATGTAGATACCAGCGAAACATACTATCTGCAAGAACGCCACCATGAAAAACGGATAGTCCGTGGAAATGTTATAAAACATACTGGAAATGCTGAACGCCACCGTTACAATAAGCGTTATTCCTGCCCGTGTCATTATGGTATTAAATACCCTTACGATTGCCTGCTTTGCCATGCTTTCATAGCTCGGTATCATGGAAAGTAAAAAACTGATAGGTAAAAACATTGCAAAGATAATAAAAAGTATCTGGCTGAACAACATCATGCCCGTAAGCAAGAATACAAATATCGTGATACCCAAGTTAAAGAACAAGAGGAAGAACACCATACCCAAACGGTTCACGACCTGCGGTATTGTCAGATTGTTATTGTCGTTGTCCTCGATTTCTGTTTTCACGACTTCCTCTCTGGTTTTCCCGTCCTCGTCCTCTGGACTTGCCGATACGAGAGCTTCTACACGGTCTGTCCCGATTTCTTCTGCGTTGCTGTTCCCGAATTGAAGCAAGAGCCACGGCTGTTGTACTTGAATAGAAAATAGGCTGTCCCGTATCAAGTTTACGCTGTCCTTGCCCTCGCTGTCAGAATTAGGGAGCATGATTTTTGTTCCCAAGTCCAAAGAAGCGGTGCTGATGTCTGATGAAAATTCATTTATCTTCTTGATGTAGTCGGGAGCATAGGCAATAAACGAAGCGGACAGCACGAACACCACCACAAAGTTGATAACAGCGTGAAGTGCCTTGCTGGTTTCCCGTTTTATCAGTCCCGTATAGGCAACATACATTCCAACGACTAAGATAATGAGAAGCAGGAAACCAACATAAAAGCCCGTAGAAGAAAAGCCGTTCTCGGTAACGCCTGCAAGGGTCTGTATGCTCTTTCCGATACTGTCTGCCATATCGTTGATGAAGTCCAGCTTATAGGCTTCCTGCACCACATAGCCCGTTGCATTGCTTAAATAAAGGCTTATCGTCCAGACAAAGTTGGTAATGCAGTAAAGCCCATACTGCACCGATTTTCCAATCCCGTCCAGCCAGTTCCACGGAAGCCACGACCAGCTATTGTCTACATAAAAATCAAGCTGGTAGTTGGAAAGGGGATATTTTGAATAGAGATTTTCTGCGTTTATGGTATCGTCCACAAGCCCCGTCGCATGAGCCACCGTCCCCAGAAGTGAAAGCAGGATAAGGGAGAGTGCCACGACAAACAGAGCCATTTTGAGAAAGTGGAAAATCTTCTTTTTTGTGAACGCACCTTTTATCCTTTCTTTCATCACTCCACCTCATTTCTCTGCACGGGCGGTCTGGTATCAAAGGCGTGTAGCAGTTCTTCAAAGACTGGGTGTATCTGCACCACACCGACACGCCCGTATAAGTCCTGCAATAAACATTGTCCGTTCTCCAAATCACGCAAGCGTTTCTGATTGTTCTCGTCGTCCTTGTCGATACCGAAAAATTCTAAGGTCTGCTTTATCTCGCCCAAGTCGGTACTACGAAAGGCAAACTTCAAGCCGATATTGTTTTTCAGACTTTCTTTTGACACGTCCCCAGAAGATTGTGTAACAAAATAAACGCCTGCCTGCATAGCACGTCCAGCACGAACCAGCTTATTTGATAAAGTTTCGCCTTGTGCCACGTTTAAGAACGCCCACGCTTCGTCCAAATCGACAATCTTAAAAATGCTTCTGTCCGAATGGATAAAATCAAGGGCAAAGGTACTAATCACAATCAGCATAGACACCGATAATAATTCAATGGTCGTGTATTCCTCAAAGGTCGTGTCCTTATCTGGCAGTACAAGGTCGGCTACTTGAATGATGTTAAGCTGGTTATCTAAACTGATAGCATTTTCCACCGTTCCGTCTGAAAACAGCAGGTGTGCAAAATCGTAGTCCGTGAAACTGTCGATATGGTCTGCGATATTTCTTGCTATGGGTGTATCTTCACGGCGTAGCTCGTCTATCACATGGAGCAAGCCTCGTTTGTCACTCTGGGTAACGGAACGAACCGCCTTACGTAACACAGGAAATTTTTCGCCGTCCCTAGAGGAAATACCCGTAAGGAATGTTAAGATGTCGATTGCCAGACTTTCAGCGTCTTTTACATTCTTCATAATCACAAACGGGTCAAGAAGTCCTGCATTGCCTTTATCGCTTGTTAGGTTTACGATATTGATTTCATGGGCGATTTCTGGAAGTGTTTCTTTCCAGTTGCCACGCTCACTTTTAGGGTCTAACAGAAGTGCTTGACCGCCAAACAGCACCGCGTAATATACCAGAAGATTGTTACAGAACGATTTCCCACCGCCAAGCGAACCGACAAAAGCAGACGCTAAAGCGTTGGTAACTGTACCTTTTACACCTTGACTGGCAAGGGACGGTTGCAGGTACACATTTCTTCCCGTATCAACAGAATAGCCCATATAGATACCCGTAGTTTCTCCTAACTGCTGTGTCGCACCAAAACCAAGCCCTGCTAGAAAATCTGATTTTACATACTGCACATAATCATTGATATATCGCTTGCTGGCTGGTAAAAATTCAGAATGAAGCCCCAGCATATCCCCAGCAGGACGCACCAGCTTTACATTGAGGTCGTCGTAAAAGTCCTTGACTTCATCACAACGGCGTTTCAGCTCGTCAAGATCGGGTGCAGACACCCGTATCACGTAGCTTAACTTATACATACTTTCTTTTGTCTGGTCTAAATCCGTTTCCAGCTCGTCCACGCTGTCTAATGCGTCCACCACATTTGAGCTGGTTTCACTTCCTGCTTGATAGGCGTGATTGTCCAAATCTTTCAATTCCTTTTTCTTGTTGCGGACGGTCGTTAATGCTTTTCGGTTCTCCACGATTTCTACATTCATAGAAGTATCAACGGGGAATGTGAATTGCTGTTGCTGGAAATAGAAGATTTCAGACGACGGAAAATCAAGCTCCCCGACAATCGCATTGATGGTAAAGTAAGACACATAGCTTTCCTTATCCTCATGTTCCAATCGTAAATATCGCTGGCTTTCCTCAATCACACACCTTGTCGGACGAATAAGGTCGTAGTATTTTATCAGCGTTTCTTTCTTATAGTTCTTCTTTGGTAGCTGGTACTCATAATCTTCATAGGCGATACCGTCCCTGCCGTAAAGATGTTCCATGAGATAGCCAAAGTCATTGATTTCCAAGCGACGCACCTTAAAGCGACGGGAGATTTTATTTTCCAGTAACTTTTCCATTTTCATGTAACGGTTGATTTCATCATTCGGCATGGAAACAAAATCATTCATCAGCGTGTGGTTCACTTCATGGAGAAATTCCGTGAACGTCAGCCACGCCGATTTTTTGATGTTCTTCAGATTAAGCTGTTCTTCCGTAACCATGAGCTTAAAGCCAAGAAAAAAGCGGTAGTCCACTTGATTATCCCCAATCATAGATACTAACGCTTCGGTCTGTTCGTCTATCTTCTGGTAGGCAACTTCCTTTAATTTTCCCGTTACCAGTTTCTTTGACTGCTCCTGCATACTTCGTATTGAGCTTTCTGTGGCAATCTGCAACGCATGAATTTTACCCTCACGGGACTGTGCAATGAGCTGTCGAAAGCTGTCATGCACGATAAATTTCTGCTCTGCGGATAAGAAAGAATAGTTGTACGGTATCAATTCATAGTAAGCAAACACCTCATTGTCCTTGTTCCAGACAAGGTTATTGTCAATATATTTTATCGGGAACATAGTTCACACTCCTTACTGCCGTGATTGTTTCATTTAAGGTCTGCTTATGCAGTTTTACGGCTTTTCCTGCATAAGTGATTTTTGGTCGCAGGGCATAGGTTATCTGTGATTTCAAAAAGCTGTACGGCTTCTTTCCGTCAAAGGTTTTCTGCGACATAAACCAAGTGAGAGCAACGGGAATACCGAAGTATTTGAGAAATGCTCCCTCAATCATGGAAAGTGGGGGAATATCCCCAAACAGAATGATGATAAATTCCGTAATCACAAACCATGTAATCTGTGTAAAAGTAACGGGAAAGGGCAAGTTAAAATCATTGATTGCATATAAGACTTTTTCCACGTTCCAGATACCCGTGTAAGATTTAATCTTTTTCAAGTTCTTTCAGCTCCTTTCGTAAGTTCTTCAAAGAGAAAAGGACAGCCATTTTCAGACTGTCCCTTAAAGAGAAATACGCTGTCAGTAGCAACAATGCTTGTCGCTGATCTTCCAGCGTTAATATGGTATCTCGCACATACCTCGGCTTGTTTCAATGAAGCAACCGCCCATATCCAAATCTCGCCCGTAGGCTTCATAGTCAATGTAATTCTGTAAGCTGGGTGGAATATCCCCAAGTGCCTGCAATTCGTCTATGTAGTAGTAGGCAACATCTGTCATGGTTTCACAGTCGGGATAATAATAAATATCGTCCTTGTGTTCCACGACTTCTTCCAGCGTCCCGTAGTGGCTGATAAATTCGTCCAGACATTCTACGATATAGTCGGGAAGTTCCTCTATCATTTCATACATCTCATTGAGTTCTTCAATGGAAACATACTCGCCAATCGCAATGGGAAAGTTGTCGGTATCATGGATAGCGTATTCCTCATACTGTTCATTCAAGCCGATTTTTTCTTTTACATCTTCCTCGTCAATGGGAAATGTAAACCAAGCACCGACTAAATAGCCCTCATTGTATTTGCCAAGATTAGCGATATAAACCGCCATATCATCAATCATAAGCACCACCTCATTTCCTACTCTGGCAGTTCAAAGATACCGTGTTCTGTTACTAAAAATTTCCCGTGTTCCTGCAAGTGAGAAGCGTAGGCTTCAAAGTCAAAGTAATATTCTTGACAGTCCTCGGATAAATGCTTAAATGTCGGGTCGTTCATCAGCTTTTGCTTTGCAACATCTATCATGCTTTTGCAGTCGGGATAAATCGTAATCACGTTCCTGCAAATATAAAGTGCTTCTAAATTCTCAAACACCGTAAGTAGTGATACATATTCTTCCTGCATATCACTTGAAAGCTGGCGGTACATAAAATCTAATTCGTTGAGCTGGTACACGCTTGTATGTTCGTGGACTTCATCAGCATAAGGCAACACCTTTTCGATAATACGGTAATCCCCACTTTCTGCACCGACACCTAACTTTTCTTCAAACTCGGCAACATCTATCGGCAGGTCGAACCAGTATGATATTGTTTCTTCGCCAGTTGTTCCTTTCGTTTCCACCAGCACCCTTGTTTCCTGCATTGTTCCTCACGTCCTTTCTGTTGTTTCATCACATCTTTTATGGTCTGGTACGACATACCAAACACATACTTTGAAAAATCTTCTAACTGTCTTTCTTCATAGTCGGCAGGGGTCAATCGTTTCATTTCATGCCACACCTTACGTTTGTAAGAGGGCAGGTCAGAAAGATATTCACAGCCGACTTTTGCCTGCATATCCTTAAAAATATCGCTCATTTCATCACTCCAATCTGAAATTTTGGTAAGAAAAAAGCAGTCAATCCTAAGACTAACTGCTTTGTGTGTATGGATATGAAATTGTCAAACTGGGAATTGTAGCACTATTGACTTACTACTGGTTTGCCGTCTTTATCAAGTAATGGTGTAAATCCCGCTGCATTTCCGTTTCTATGGAAAACATAATTTACGCCTGTTTGTGTATCAACCCAAATTTCCACTACATCAATCGTACCTTGTTGATAAATCTTCTTAAAACGATCCATAAGTATTCCTCCTTAAAAATTCTAATTTGCCGTTTTCTTCATATCCATATTATACCATTCTCATACCAGCACCACAATAAAATTTTAAGCACCGATAATCTTATTGAACAGCTCTAACAGTACATCTTTCACACCGCCAGCATTGAATACCAAGCCGACAGCAATCAAGGCAACTACCAAGAAGCCGATAAGTTTGGAAAACTCACGCTTGAAACCTAAGTAGATACCGATAACTACAATCGCCATAAGCACTAAGCTCTGTGCGTTGCTTAAAAACCATTGATACAAATTTTGCCCGAAATTCATGTTATTTGTCCTCGCTTTCTTTTAATTGTTTCATTTCATAGTCAGCTTCTTTGCCGACATTCAAAATACACATCAAGACTACGCCGATACCCATTCCCATAGATACCAGCAGGAAGTCTTTTAATAATACCCACATTTTTATCACTCCTAACTTTCCACCAAATCTTTTGCAGGGGTCGTCTGCTGTTTGATTATCATTTCATGCTTTTCTGTGAGCTTTGCCTGCTGTTCGATTGTTTCCATGTAGTCTGTACCGTTTCCCTTATCAATCTTTTTCAGCATTTTTAAGGTCGGTGCTACCTGCCTTTGTACCCAACGCAATGTACGGTCTAAGGTATAAGGCTCTGGCTTTGTCGTCAGCTTCAAGCTCTGTCTGTTATCGCCAATAAACCAAGCCCAGCGGTCATTGAGTTTCCAGTCATTTTTTCGCTTGTCTGGTTCTTCATCAACAAACCGCACATACTGGTTGATGATAGAAAAGGCGGTCTGCTCTGCGTCATAATAGGTCAGCAAATCTCGTACTGCATAATAAGCACGTTCATTTCTAAGCCGTATCTCAAAACGGTTGATAATGTCGGCTTCTTCCAGAGGTGTCCCCAGCTTGACGTACTGCTCATAGTCTTTTTCATAGATACAGAAATACACATCTGATTTCAGCGAACCAAGATAAAGTGTACGTCCCATATATTCTCTGTCGTCCTCTCTGTGCTTGATAAGTTCGCCAGACTGGTAAAACTTATAACTTCTGGACTTTCCGATATATTCCCGTTTCCTGCATTTTTCCGCAAGCTCTGGAATATCCAAAATGCCCGTATGGTCGTTGATAGCAAGGTCGATACGCTTCATCACGCCACCGTCTACGAGTGCGTCCATGAGAAAGTCATACCAGCTTCTTTGCTGTGCCAGCAGGTAACTTTCAAACTGTCGGCAACCACGCCCCTTTAACTCTAAAAGGACACCTTTTTCTTCGTCAGCCGACGTATAGATAAAGATGTCCCCCAGAGAATAATGCTCCGTATAACTGTAATGTCCGTAATCTTCATGGAGCATATAATTGATATTCAGTTTTAATATATCTTTGATGATGTGCTGTATATCCAGCGTGGGAAAACGAATTTTCACATAATCAAACAGCATGGTAAGCGGTGCTTCTGGATTGAACCTTGCCAGTTCTTTATACAGAGTTTCCAGAAGTTCCTTTGACGGCTTCATTTTTCCGCTTTCTATCTTGTTGAGATATTCCCTTGTGATACCAGAAGCCACCGCCAGCCTGCCTTGTGAGATACCGTAAGCAATCCGTTTCTCCCGTAATTCTTTTATCCATTGTTCTTCATTCAGAACCATACCCCCAATCTGTCAAGTGTGAAGTTTTTTAAGGCGACTTCACAACTGATTTTTGCTAGGAAACCATGCCAGAAGCCTTATGTTTCCTATGTTTTTTCTCTATTGTCTATTTGCAAACGTACCCCTCTGTTAGATACCGAGGGGTTTTACCTGCTGGCGTGGCTAACGCCACACCAGCAACGGCTAGTCCGTGCCGTCGCCTTTCGCTTCGCACGTCGCCGTCCCGTCCTGCCTTGCTTGTGCAAGAGAGCCGATAGTCTGCAAAAAATCATGCCCTTTCGGGACTAAAGGCGTGTAAAACTCACTGATAACGCTTGTTCCCACATCACAATATCCACGCCCCTTGATACGCTTCTGAAAAAACTGCTTTTTCACATCTGAACCAAACAGCATACCGTAACCTAATTCGCTGATACGCCCAAGTCCCACACGGAAATTGAAGTTATCTCTGATACCGTCCGAGAAATACTTTGCGTCTGGACGCTGGCAGGCAACGATAAGGAAATAACCTGCTTGTCGTCCTAACATAACGATTTTCTTTAACTGGCTAAGTAAGCCCACGCTTTCTTTCGTCCCCAGCATTTCAAAAAATGCCACATATTCATCAAAGATAAGAAAGCAGGGTGGCAGTCCCAGATAGGCATAGTTTTCGCCCGTCTTATAGTTCGGGTGTCGCTTCATTTCCTCACTTCGCTGTACCATGCCCTCATAAAAGGCATTGACGCAATCAATCATTTCTTCTTTGGTGTGATAGACATTAGGCATGACTGTTCCCAAGTCTGCAAGGTCGCTGTTCTTTGGGTCTAAGATATAAAGAACAGCGTTGGTATGCAGTAAAGCTTCAATGAGCGTCAGTAGAAAATATGTTTTACCGCCACCAGTCCCACCAGCGATAAGGGCATGAGGAAGTGCGTCATATTCCCAGACAAGATTTTTCATCAGTCTAAGACAGCCGTTTTCTGCCCGTACTTCATCAATGGTAATACGGTTCGCTATCATATCATAAAGCAGGGTATATTCGATATAGCCGTCATGTAAGGTTTTGTCAGTCAGCTCGCAATATAAGCCACTTTCCAATTTATCCTCTAACCGTAAAAGCTGGTCTTGATATTTTCCTAATGTGATTTCACAGCGGATATGAAGCAGTCCCTTTTCCATTTGATAATAAATCTTTGGAAACCAGACGATTTTTTCCCTTGATCTGCTTTGCAGGTCAGTAAAAAAACCGCTGTCTTGTATGGTATCGGCTTCATACCACTTATTTTCCAGTATCATTCTTGCCAGCTTTTGACGGTGCAGGAGCTTCTTGAAACTGTCGTAACAGAAACGGTAATACAGAAAAGCGACCAATGCACAAACACCAGTCGCTATCAGTAAGGTTATGAAGTTGTAAGGAGAAAGCGTCAAGCCGTTCTCTAACAAGCTGAAATGCTCCCAATCAGTACATATAAGCGGTTTGATATTCAGTAGCAGGAGAACCGCCATGAATACAAACAGAAGCGTCCCTATGGAAAAGTGGTAGACAAGGTGCTTGTCGCTGGCTCTGATACGGTGTCCTTTGTTCCAATTCATACGCATAAATCAATCACTCCTTTCTGGGTATGAAAAAAGCAGTCAATCCTAAGACTAACTGCTTTGAGTGATATACAAAAATTTACATTTTATTTTACAAAGAATATTCCATATGTAACAATCATTGCAAAAAAGATAAGAACTACTACGCCAATAGCAAGACAAACTCTAATAAAACTTTTTGCTTCATTCATATCGCTGTATATTGAAGATAGTTTTTCGTTATTCAAGTTTTTTTCTCTTACCTCTTGTACATCAATATCTCTTACTAATTCGTCTAATGTTAATCCAAAATAATCGCTTAACAATACTAAGCGTTGAAAATCTGGATAAGATTGACATGACTCCCATTTTGAAATTGTTTGTCTGGAAACTTTTAACTCATTTCCCAATTCTTCTTGAGAAAGTCCCTTTGACTTTCTAAGGTTTATCAGCTTTTCATTAAAATTCATATATTGCCTCCTAATAGTATTCTTTATTTGCGACCGCAAGAATAGTATTACAAAAATAAGAGTTTTCTTCAACCAATCTTTGTTGGCAATTTGTCAACCTGCTTTAACATTATAAAAGTATACATAGATTATAACTTTTCTTTACTGTTTATTCAAAGTAAAAAGCTGATTGTATCATTTTATTTCTTCGACTGTCCCTGCGGTGTATGGTTCTGTGGATTGCCTGTGTTCAGGTTGCCTTTATTTTTCAACACAATATCCTCTGCCTTTACATACCAGTCCACGTCTGCACCCGTATAGGTCTTTCGTGATACCGTATCGGCTACGGGATTGACAAGTTCCACAACTGCATTGTACGGAAATTCTCTTAACGGTACTTCTGGCGGTACAGATACGGGGATAATTCCACCATGCAGACTGCATTTCAAATCATAGATACGCTTTTTAAGCTGGGTACTCGGTGTCCCGTCCGCATTCTGTAAGAATACATCACGCACTGCTGTAAATTTTAATTCTCCAAATGTTTTCTCTTTGTCAATAACAAATCCGTTTGATAATCTCATAACTTCTTCACTCCTTTACTTTTCTTCAACTGCTACAATATCATCAGCAAGCAACACATAATCGGTATGTCCCATATCGCCGATTGCGTAACCTCTGCCGTATAACTTCGGATTGACAAGTTTTACTTTCTGTTCATACTTGAAATGCTTTTCGCCAGCCTGCACGGGAATTTCCACGACAACATTTTCGCCTTTTTGTACGTCAGAATAAAGGTTATAGCTTCGTCTGGTTAAGACCCTGCGGTTATTTTTATCTTTTTCAAAGACTGGCTCACTTTCGCCTGCAAATTCAAGAGTTCCAAAAGACTGTGCCATATCTGGCACGACATATTTCATTTCCATATTGTTTTACCTCGTTTCTTTCTATTTTTGATAAATTTGTTGATTGTGATTTCTTATTCTGGCGGTTCGGGAAGTACCAGCAATCCCACCGATAGTAAAGGGTAAAATAAATGCTTCGCACCCTTGACTATCCGTGTTCTTGCAGGTTGTCGGCAGACAAGCCAGAATAAGCGGAAGTCTGCCGTTTGACAGCTTCGGCGGAGAGCGTGATTTTTCTTTCCTCATACCGTTACCGCCTTATGATTTCTTCATTTTACGGCGTTTGTAAAGATATGTTCCAGCCAGTCCACCAGCAGATGTAAGCAACATCACAAGAAACGCCATGACATTTGTGGTGTCGCCCGTTTTGGGACTGTCGTTCGGTCTGCTAGGCTTTTCTGGTGTCTGTGGTGTTTCGGGTTTCTCTGGTTCTTCTGGCTTTTCCTTAAAGGTAATCGTCTGTCCCTCGTTCTCAATGTCCTTATGCTCCGTAACTTTCTTCGGCTCGTCTGGATTGCTTAAATCGTACAATTCCTCAAAAGTTACAAGCTGTTTGCCGTCAAGGGAAGTAGCGTCAAAGGTAAAGGCAACTTCCACTTTCATAGTTTCGCTGTCAGCGGTAAAGGTATAATCACTTTCCACACGTTTTCCATTGATAAGAAGCTCTGCATTTTCTTCTTTCAACATCTGCCAGCCCACAAGTTTGTACTGTGTACCGATTTCTAAGCCCTCTAAGGTTACGGTATCAATGATTGTAACGTCTTTTCCAGCTTCAATCTCTTTGTTACCGTCCTTATCCGTAGCCGTCGTATGAATTTTGATGATACGCTCTGTGATAAGTACCGTCTGCCCGTCGTCCTCAATGTCTTTATGCTCCGCAACTTTTACGGGTTCGTCTGGATTGCTCAAATCGTATAATTCCTCGAATGTTACCAGATTTTTACCGCCAAGCTCGGACGCATTGAATGTATATGTAATTTCTATTTTCATTTCCTCATCATCAGCGACAAAGGTATAGTCATTTTCTACACGCTTTCCGTCAATGATAAGCTCGGCGTTTTCTTCCTTTAACATCTGCCAGCCTTTGAGCTGATATTTTGTGCCTTTTGTAAGTCCGTCTAATTTGACTGTATCAACGATTGTAACCTCTTTTCCTGCAAGGATAGTCTTTTCGCCGTCTTTGCTGGTCGCTGTGGTATGGATAGAGATTTCTTTTTCGTATTCATCAGTCAGCGTTCCTAAATCAATCACAAGGTTATTTCTTGATACCACGATTTCAAAAGGTGGGATAAGTTCAAAGCCTTTGTTGCTATCGCAACGCATTTCTTCAATGATATAAGTATCGTAAGGTAACGCACCTTTGCTGTCGTCTGGTTCAGAAGTCCCAAACCATACACCGTCCTCGCTGGTCTTGCCTGCGTTGGTATTGTGCTTATGGGAAGCCCAGTCAGCAGAAGTGGAGAATTGCCCGTTATCATCAGTTACTACAACATGACTTTCCCCAGTCGTCTTGCTTGTGATCCTAAAGGGAACATCAGCAAGACGCTTGTGTGTGCCTGCACCGATTTTTACGCCCTCAATATCTCCACGCTTAATCTGATTGTAGATAGAATGGGCTTCGTCGGTTAAGTCCACGATTTTTCCATTCTCTGTGATTGCAAAATCAATCGGTTTTGCACCGTCTGTCAAATATCCGTTTGGAGCTTCACTTTCAGCGATACGGAATTTTCCATAAGGTAAAAGGTCAGCAGAAGTAGAAGCGACACCCTCAAGGTCTGTATGGATTGTTTTTACGACTTCATTTTTCTTGTAGAGCTTGCCCTCAACCAATACCGCATTATCATTTAAGGAAATGATGTCAAAGGCAGTATCTTTCAAAGTGGCACTTCCTTGTGGTTTGGTATCGCCCGTTTCTAAATCTCGTTTCTGAATTTTGACACCGCCACGGATAACCTTGTCTGATACGGAAAACTGGTTACTTCCAGATAATACGGCAAGGTCGCCGTCCTCGGTAATCTGTGTTACATATAAGCCTTTTATCTGTTCGGACTTATCGCCAGCCTGCATATATGCACCGTCTAACAAGTAACCGCTTGGAGCTTTTGTTTCCTCAACAGTTAGTGTTCCAAGTGGAAGAACTGCTTTGCCGTCCTGCATATAGAAGCTGTCGCCAGATACCTTGTAAGCGTCCGCTAATTTTGTGATGTAGTGGGTTGTCCCGTCGCTGTTTGTTTCAGCGATTGTTTTTGTAACCCATGTACGAGTAGCTTCGGCAGGGAGATTATCTTTATTGTAGTAGCCAGCATAATACTTCCATGTAAATTCCGCACCTGCTAAAGAAGCGTTCCCTTGCGGATTGTCTTTCTGTGTTTCCATGTCAATCTTGAAAAGCTCAATCAAAGTGTCCGTTACTTTTGGCGTATCAGATACTTTCAAAGTCGCTGTCTTTCCAGCTTCAACCTTTAAGGAATATACAGTTTTATCTACCTTATATCCTGCTGGTGCGGATAATTCCTTGATATAGATTGTGCCTGCTTTTACCTCTACAACATCTGTATTTCCGTTTTTATCAGTCGTAAGAGTGGCAAGCTGTTTTGTGCAGTCCTTATCAGCAAAGACACCGTATGTTGCACCAGCAATAGAGTAATTTTCGTTACCGTCTGTAATGCTGGTATTACTGGAAGTCTTTTGCAGTTTCGCATTTCCGACATTCAGCTTCGCCCAGAATTGTCCCAATTCCTGCCCCTCGCCAGAGTAGATATAACCGCCACATTCATAGCGTCCTTTATTCTCTTTGACAAAGGCTTTCGCACCAGAGAAAACTTCGTCCTGCGTAGCCTTTGGAATTTCAGCATAAGAAGCTCGCACGTTATCACATTGCCAGCCAAGATGTACGCTCAATCTCTGCCAGACTACACATTGTTCCAACAGATAGACTTGCTTGTAGTTCAGTTCCTTGTGAGCTTCGCCATACTGTTTGATATACTCTAAGGATAACGCCACATCTGAAATCTGGTCGGCACTCATGCGTGAGCTTGCGTCAGCTCTGGTCTTGTAGCCATTCTTAAAATCTGTATTGATGTCAATACAATAGGCAGTTTCGCCCTCAACTTTCATCATGCCCTCATTGAATGTAGAACCAATCGAACCGTCATTCATTACTTTTTCAATGATACCGACACGCTCTGCACTTTCCGTCCAGTATTGCTTACTTTCTGCATGAACGGGTGTAGTCGGTAAAGCAGTAACGACAGTTGCAAGAGCTAAGAAGCCCGTACACAATCGTTTCCATGTCTTTTTCATAAATCTAATGCTCCTTTCATTTTTGGTAATAAAATAGCCGTCCAATAAGAACGGCTGGAAATAGAAAAGGAACGTCATTTTAGGCGTTCCATAGTCTATAAAATATTCAATTTTTTTCTTGTTTCAATACTGATGTGCTGTACCATATCTTTGCATATCTAGGAAAACTGGCGTATCAAGGCTCATTCAATGGTAGTAAATAAGTAGTAAATTGATGTATTTGTTCCCTTGAAAATGCTGATAGATACTGTGTTTTAGCGGATAATCAGATTTTTATTGTGTTTTTATTATAAATATGATACCAAAACCCACTTGAACAATGATGGCAGTGTGGGGGATGGAACCTGATAAACGGACAAGCCTCATTCCGGGATGGAATGGGGCTGTCTGTGCAAGAAAGGAGTTTTATGGAACAGAACAAAGGAGCACAGCGGGCTGCCTGGTTTGCAGGACAGGCAGTGAGTGCAGCGACAAATCCGAAACTGTTTATCGTAAAAGTGTTGGTAACGATTCTTGCAGTGCTGATCGGCTTTCTATTTGTGGTTGGGAGCCTGTTTGGGGTGATCTTTTCACAATTAGGATTTTCAAATTCTGCTGATTATACCAGTGAGATGTTTCAGAT